>JAIFMA010000202.1 GCA_020048795.1 Rhodoferax sp. | reverse complement strand
AGTTGGCCACCCAACAGCATCTGGCGAATCGCTGCAATGTCGTCAGATGAACTGCCCGCCAGCAAAGTACGTAACGCATCGGACTTGTCGGGTGCATGGGCCAGGATGTCCATGATGGCACTGTGCTGGCTCACCTGTGCCGCGTCGAGACTGGCTTGAACAGCACGTTTGGCGACCCCGGCGCTGGTTTTGGCGCCGGTGGTGTCGCCCAATACCGTTCGGCGCGTGACCGACAAAGGCTTTGGGGCGACGGCCTTTCGAGGGAATCTGGCTGGCGGAATGTCTGGGTTGCTGGATGCAGATGCTGGATCACTGGGAGCAGAAGTCAATTTTTTTGGCGCGGCCATGTGTGTCTCTTGGTGTTGGTGTGAAATCTGTTGCTGCTTGATTTTTGCCGCTAATTCTTTGGGCTGTCAAACGCCCGGCTGTGTCGTTGCAAATCGCTTGTACAGCCAAGCTGCGCGGCGCGCTCGGCGCCTGGCATTGCATCCCAAATCCGACGGCCATAGGCACAGCTTACTCACGGAAAAGCTCTTAGAGTGGCAAGGCATCGAAGGATTCGTAGGTCCTTTTCAACCAGGACTTGACGCGCTGGCGCTCCAGCAGCCCCAGTGCATCGATGTCAGGGCGGCTGTTGACGGCGGCCCAAAAGCTCACGTTTTGCCGGTCAATCTTGCGCATGCTGGCTTCGTGCAACTGCGCCAGGCTGAATGCCTTGGCACCTGCGGCAAGTGCGCGCTGCATCGCCGGCGAGGCCTCTAGCTGCGAGAAATCGGTACCACGGCCCAGGTTTTTCACAATCAGATAGTTGGGGCCGACACCATAGGTATCGATCAGTTTGTCCAGCAGATCGACCGAGTCTTTGCCCGCGTCGGCCACATGCCAGAAATTCACCACCACGCCCAGATCAGCCAGCACAGCCATCAGTTCTGAGTCCCTGATCCAGTTCGCCAGTGGCGCTGCCGTCTGCGCTGCCAGGTCCACGATGACCCGGGGTAAGTCCTGTGGATCGGCACCGGTGTCAAAAACACTGACCACTTGGTCCAGTCCCTCATAACTGTCGACCAGCACCGGACTGGCGAAATCAGCGTAAAAGCGGGTGAATGATGTGTGTGACCGGTCGGTGTCAAAACCGACAAAGGGCCACTGCCTGTCAATGAAATATTGGGCTAACAAACGCGCGACAACCGATTTGCCGACGCCACCTTTTTCGCCGCCGATGAAATTAAGAGAACTCATAAGACTTTCCAGTTAGGTTGAAGATTGGAGTTTGGGTTAAAGCAGATTTGCTTGCCGTGCGGTTGGCGTAAGTGTCGTGCTCAAAAATTGGAAAATCATAAAAATCAGCCAACTTTTTTCACCAGAACCTGGCTTTTGCGATCCCAGTTGTATTTGCGCTTGCGTGCATCGGGCAGCCAGTCCGGATCGACCGGCTCAAAACCGCGCTTGATAAACCAGTGCATGGTACGCGTGGTCAGCACAAAAATACTGTCCAGTCCGGCCAGTTTGGCACGCTGCTCAATGCGTTTGAGTACCCGCTCGCCATCGCCTTGGCCCTGCACGTCGGGCGACACCGTGAGTGCGGCCATCTCGGCGGTGCGCGCCTCGGGGTAGGCGTACAGCGCCGCGCAGGCGAAAATTACCCCGTCGTGCTCTATGACGGTGTAGAGACCAACATCACGCTCTATTTCGGTGCGGCTGCGCTTGACCAGGGTGCCGTCTTTCTCAAACGGCTCAATCAGTTGCAGAATGCCGCCGACATCGTCCACGCTGGCTTCGCGCAGGCTCTCCAATTTTTCGTCCACCACCATGGTGCCGATGCCGTCATGCACATAGACCTCCAGCAAAATCGAACCATCCACTGCAAAGGGGATGATGTGGCTGCGCTCCACGCCGCCCTTGCAGGCCTTGACGCAATGCTGCAAGTAGAAGGCGGTATCGCCGGGCTTGTCGGCGTTGGGCAAATCGGCCAGCAACTTTTCGGCGGCAAGCAGCGGCAACTCGGTGTCGATCGGGTTGTCGTCGCTGACCGGATGGCCAACGTCGGTGGCAATGCCGGCCACCTCAGCGACAAAAATCAACTTGTCGGCTTGCAGCGCCATGGCCACTGAGGTGGCCACCTCTTCCATGGCCAGGTTAAATGCCTCCCCGGTGGGTGAAAAACCAAACGGTGACATCAGTACCAGCGCGCCCATGTCGAGCGAATGCATGATGCCTGCTGTGTCAATCTTGCGCACCAGACCTGAGTGTTGAAAATCCACGCCGTCCATGATGCCCACGGGTCTTGCCGTCAGGAAATTACCCGAAATGACCCGCACTGTAGCGCCCGCCATTGGTGTATTGGGCAGGCCCTGGCTGAAGGCGGCTTCAATTTCATAACGCAGCTGTCCGGCAGCTTCCTGAGCACAGTCGAGTGCAATTTCGTCGGTAATGCGGATGCCCTTGAAATATCTGGGCGTGTGGTTCTTGGCCTTGAGTTGCTCGTTGACCTGTGGTCGAAAGCCATGCACCAGCACGATCCTGACACCCATGCTCTGGATCAACGCCAGGTCCTGCGCCAGATTGGGAAGTTTGCCTGCGGCAATGGCCTCGCCACAGACACCCACCACAAAGGTCTGGTTGCGGAACTTGTGAATATAGGGTGCCACCGAGCGAAACCAGGGGACAAAGGTGAAGTTGAACGGTAGGCTCATGGCGTGGGTTACAGCAATTGATAACATCGAAAAGTGTAGCTGTAGTGCGGCTATGAAGTTGTCATTCCATTTCTAAATCATCCGTGTCGTTGTTGCTTCGCCTTGTCGCGCTCTGCTAGACGGCACCCTTTGCACCTTGCATCGCATCCCAAATCCGACATCCAAATGCGCAAGTTATTCCTCGACGAGCCCTGACGCAGTCACCCGCCAACGCTTCAGCCGCTGCGACGCAGCGCCACCGCGCAGTACTTGAACTCCGGAATCTTGCCAAACGGGTCAAGCGCGGCGTTGGTCAGCAGGTTGGCGGCGGCCTCAACGTAGGCGAAGGGTATGAACACCGCCCCGCGTGGCGTACCGTCGTCCTGGCGCACCTGCAGGCGGACCTGACCGCGGCGTGACTGCACCGTCAGCCACGCGCCCGGTACCAGCCCGAGCATCTGCAGGTCGGCGCCGCAGAGCGAGGCCGTCGCAAAGGGCTCCAGCGCGTCCAGCACGGCGGCCCGACGCGTCATGCTGCCAGTGTGCCAGTGCTCCAACTGGCGCCCGGTGATGAGCACAAACGGGTAGTCGGCATCAGGGCGTTCATTGGCGGGAATGAGGTCGGCTGGGACCAGCTTGACGCGGCCGTCGGCGGTGGCAAAACGGTGGATGAACACAGTCGGCGCACCGGGATCGTCTTCGTTCAGGCAAGGGTAAGTGACGCTGGATTCGCGCTGCAAGCGCGCCCAGCTGATACCGGCGAGGCTGGTGTGCATGGCCTGGCGCATTTCTTCATATACCGCTGCCACGCCGTGGTAGTCGCCTGCGTACTGCCAGTTCAATCTGTCCCCGGAGCCGGCCTGCCCCAAGAGGGGGACGGAGCCCGCGGGGGGCGGCACAGCGTGGGGGCCTATCCGCCGGGCCATCTGCTGAATGATCCACAGATCGGCACGCGCCTGCCCTGGCGGCTCAAGCGCCTGTTGGCCGAGTTGCACCATGCGGTCGGTGTTGGTGACGCTGCCGGTTTTTTCAGGCCAGGCACTGGCGGGCAGCACCACATCGGCCAGCCAGGCGGTTTCGGTCATGAAGATGTCCTGCACCACCAGATGCTCCAGACTGGCCAGCGCGTGGCGGGCATGGTTCAGATCAGGGTCGCTCATGGCCGGGTTCTCGCCCATGATGTACATGCCGCGCACCTTGTGCGGGTCGCTCTCGGGTGCCAGCGCCTTGTGCATGATTTCGACCACAGTGTAGCCAGGCATGTGGTCCAGCGGCGTGTCCCAGAATTGTTCAAACCACTGGTGTGCACCGGTGTCCGTCACGCGCTGGTAATTGGGGAACATCATCGGAATCAGGCCGGCATCGCTGGCACCCTGCACGTTGTTCTGGCCGCGCAGCGGATGCAGGCCGGAGCCCGGCTTGCCGATCTGCCCGGTGACACTCGCCAGCGCAATCAGGCAGCGTGCGTTGTCGGTCCCGTGCACATGCTGGCTCACCCCCATGCCCCACAGGATCATGGCCCCTTTGGCTTGAGCGAAGGCGCGCGCCACCTCGCGCAGCGTCGGGGCCGCAATGCCACAAATGGGTGCCATCGCCTCAGGGCTATAACCCTTGACAGTATCTTTCAACGCGTCAAAGTTGTTAACCCGGTCGCGGATGAAGGCCTCGTCGGCCAGACCTTCGTCAATGACGGTGTGAATCAGCGCATTGAGCATGGCCACGTCGGTGTCGGGCTTAAATTGCAGGGTGCGCCAGGCGTGTTTGCCGATGTCGGTGACCCGGGGGTCTGCCAGCACGATCCGGGTGCCGCGGCTGGCCGCATTTTTCATCCAGGTAGCCGCTACCGGGTGGTTGGCCGTGGGGTTGGCACCGATAACAAAGATCAGTCCGGCATGGGCGACATCGCTGACCTGGTTGCTGACCGCCGCCGAGCCCACACCTTCAAGCAGGGCCGCCACGCTGGAGGCATGGCACAGCCGGGTGCAATGGTCGACGTTGTTGGAGCCAAAGCCGGTGCGCACCAGTTTCTGGAACAAGTAGGCCTCTTCGTTGCTGCCTTTGGCCGAGCCAAACCCGGCCAGCGTCTTGTTGCCGTGGGTGTCGCGCAGGCCCTTGAGCCGACCGGCCGTGAAGTCCAAGGCCTCGTCCCAGCTCGCCTCCCGGAATACAGCCGACCAGTCGGCGCTGCCACGGCCCAGTTGCTGTAAAGCCGCCGGGTTCTTGGCCACACCGGGCTTGCGAATCAGCGGCACGGTCAGGCGCTGCGGGCTGTGCACATAATCAAAACCAAAGCGTCCCTTGACACACAGGCGCTTGTGGTTGGCCGGGCCATCACGGCCGTCGACGCTGACAATGGCGTTGTCCTTCACGTTGTAGGTCAACTGGCAGCCGACACCACAGAACGGGCAGACCGAAGCTACCTTCTTGTCCACCACTTGTGAGCCAATCTGCGTTTTGGGCATCAGCGCGCCGGTCGGGCAAACCTGCACGCATTCGCCGCAGGCGACACAAGCGCTGTGCCCCATCGGGTCGTTCAGATCAAACACGATGGCGCTGTGGGCACCACGCCCGGCGTAGCCGATGACACCATTCATCTGCTCCTCGCGGCAAGCGCGGGTGCACAGATTGCACTGGATGCAGGCCTCGAGATTGACCGCCATGGCTGGGTGCGACAGGTCGGCCGGAGGGGGCGTGCGGCGCAGCGCGCGCAACGTGGGACGCACGCTGACATCCAGGCGCGCGGCCCAATCACTAAGTTTCCCATGCTGCCCTAGGGTGGTGGAATTCACCAATCCGGCTGTGATGGGCGATGCGCCGGACAACGATTTTGAGTTTGCGTAGGAGTCGCTCGGCGTATCACCCAGCGCAGCAGCGCCAGACCTATCGCAGCCATCATTCCAGCGATACCCTTGGTCGGGCATATCAGAGAGCAACAGCTCCAGCACCATGGCCTGGCTCTTGCGTGCGCGTTCACTTTGGGACTGCACCACCAGGCCGGGCGCAACGCTGCGACAGCAGCTCGCCGCCAGGGCGCGCTCACCCTCCATCTCGACCACACAGGCGCGACAGTTTCCCGCGGGGCGCAAGCCCTGCTGATAACACAGGTGCGGAATCTCCACGCCATGGCGCTGGGCGGCTTGCAGGATGGTTTCACCTTCAAAACCGAAAATCGGCTGTTGGTCAAGCGTGAACTCGACAGCAGGGCGCGCACCATCAGGCAGCTTGGCGGGTGGGTTCAGCGTGTTCATTCAGGAAATCTCCTGGGCAAAGTATTTCTGCACACAGCGCACCGGATTCGGCGCGGCCTGGCCCAGACCACAAATCGAGGCATCAGCCATCACCGTGTTCAGGTCTTCCAGCGTGGCGTTGTCCCAGACCGGCGCTTCCATCAGCTTGGCGGCTTTGGCGGTGCCGACCCGGCACGGCGTGCACTGGCCGCAACTCTCGTCAGCAAAAAACCGCATCATGTTCAGCGCCGCGTCGCGCGCCCTGTCGTGCTGGCCCAGGACAATGACGGCGGCCGAACCGATGAAGCCACCATGGGCTTGCAACGTATCGAAGTCGAGCGGAATGTGGGCATGGCTAGCCGGAAAGATGCCGCCCGAGGCCCCGCCAGGCAGATAAGCGTACAGGGTGTGGCCCTCCATCATGCCGCCGCAATACTCGTCGACCAGTTGCTGTAGCGAGATGCCGGCCGGAGCCAGCTTGACCCCGGGGTGCTTGACCCGGCCACTGACGCTGAAGCTGCGCTGCCCCTGGCAGCCCCGGCGGCCGAAGCTGGCGAACCAGTCAGCGCCTTTCTCGACGATGTCACGCACCCAGTACAGCGTTTCGAAATTGTTCACCAGCGTGGGCCGGCCGAACAGCCCAACCTGCGCCAGGTAGGGCGGACGCAGGCGCGGCTCGCCACGCTTGCCCTCCAGGCTCTGGATCATGGCAGACTCCTCGCCGCAAATGTAGGCACCGGCACCCCGGCGCAACTCAATCGTCGGCAAGGGACATGGGGGAACAGCCCGCAGCCGGGCCAGCTCTGCTGTCAGCAAGGCGCGACAGTCGTGGTACTCGTCGCGCAGGTAGATGTAGCAGGTCTGTATGCCAACAATTTGGGTGGCAATCAGCAGCCCTTCCAGAAAACGGTGCGGGTCGCGCTCCAGGTAGCTGCGGTCCTTGAAGGTGCCGGGCTCGCCTTCGTCGATGTTCACTGCCAGCAGGCGCGGCCCGGGCTGGTCGCGCACGATGCGCCACTTGCGTCCGGCGGGAAAACCAGCCCCGCCCAGACCGCGCAATCCGGCTTGATCGAGCGCCTGCAGGATGGGCTCTTGCGCCGCTTCGCCATTCAGCAGGGCCGCGGCCAGCGCGTAACCCCCCTGGGCGCGGTAGGCATCGTAGCCGACAAAATCGACTGCGTCCTGGATCGCCAGGCGCGGTGGCAGCACACTCTTTTCTGGCGACACATTTAAATCAGGATGCATAGCGTCACTGCCAGATAGGACAATCGCTACAGCCTGATTGGCCATCAATGCCACCGCCTCAGGGGTGGCCAGCGGCACCGGGCGCTGGTGCACCAGCGCCACCGGTGCCTGCTCACAGCGCCCGACACAGGGCGCACTGATCAGCCGCACCTCGGTGTTCAGCAGGGCCGGCAGGCGCGCCAGCAAATCCTGCGCACCGGCAAGCTGGCAACTCAAGCCCGAACACACCCGCACGGTCAGCCCAGGCACCCTGGTATTGTCCCTTGTCACCTCGAAGTGGTGGTAGAAGGTGGCGACCTCGAACACCTCAACCATCGGGATGTTCATCTCTTTGGCCAGCGCGACCAGATGGCGCTCAAACAGGCAGCGGTAGTGATCGTTAATCCGGTGCAGGTGCTCAATCAGCAGGTCGCGCCGATGCGGTGCCTGCCCCACCAGTGCGCGCACTTCAGCCAGCGAGACCTGGTCCGCCTGGCGGCCTTTGAGCTTGCTTTTGCGCTGGATGTCTGCGCGCATCTGGTCCGGCGTGGCCAGTGCATGGAGCTTGATTTCAGTGGGTTGACCCGATGGATGCATGGTGGAAGTGACCCGTGTTTGAGGTGTCAAAGTTTATCGGACAGCAGGCGGATGACCCGCCTGGATCACGAAAACGCCCCCTTTGCGCATCACTCACTTTCATGATTCGAGTGAGCAGCACCCCTAATCGTGAAAGTTATTCCCTTGCTAAATCATCCATATCGTTGTTGCTTCGGCTTGTCCTCCCAATGCAGCTGAAGAAGCATTGGGTCAAGCGTCAGCACTGCCTGAGGCTTCTCGCCTAGACAAAATGATTTAGAAATGGAATTGGTCTCTATTTCAATGGCGAACAGCCGCTACAAAACCGCAGTCTATGCTTGACTGTAACGAAGCTGCGGCACCGGGCTCTTTGCCAGTTTGAAGACATTGACCACGTGAGCCAGCCGTTCGGCCTGGGCTTTGAGGTTTTCCGAGGCGGCTGCGCTTTGTTCGACCAGCGCTGCGTTTTGTTGCGTCATCTGGTCAAGCGCGTGGATTGAACTGTTGATGTCCTGAATTTCCCGGTTCTGCTCGGTTGACGCAGCAGTGATTTTGGCAATCACCTCGGTCACACGCTGCACACCGCTGACAATGTCCAGCATCGAACCCCCGGCCCGGTCCACCAGTACCGAGCCAGCCGCCACTTTGCCAACACTGTTTTCGATCAACGCCTTGATTTCGCGTGCCGCCTGGGCGCTGCGTTGGGCCAACTGCCGCACTTCGGTGGCCACCACCGCAAACCCGCGGCCCTGCTCACCCGCACGGGCCGCCTCCACGGCTGCATTCAGTGCCAGGATATTGGTCTGAAAGGCAATACCGTCAATGACACCAATGATGTCACTGATCTGACTGGAACTGCGGGCAATCTCCTGCATGGTGTTGACCACCTCTGACACCACCTGACCGCCGCGCTCGGCCAGGCCAGAGGCATTCATCGCCAGTTGGTTAGCTTGGCTGGCGGCCTCGGTACTTTGCCGCACTACCTCGGTCAGGGTGGATACGCTTTGCGAGGTTTTGATGAGATTGGCGGCGGCATTTTCGGTGCGCATCGACAAATCCATGGTGCCACTGGCGATCTCGGAGCTGGCCGTATGAATGGTGCTGGCCGAGTCATGCACTTGCGACATGTGTGCCGACAGCTCCTGTGCCATGCGGGTCATGGCGGTCATCAGTTGGCCGAGTTCATCGCCGGTGGCAGGCAGGCGCTGGTCGGTCAGGTCGCTGGCGGCAATCCGCTCTGCGGCCACCACCGCGGCACGTAATGGTGGCACGATGCTGCGAATCGTCAGGAAGGCAATCATCGCCCCTACCATCACCGCCAAACCGCCCAAACCCCACAGCGTGACCAAGGCAGTCCGGTAGGTGGCTGATGCGCCCAGGGCCGATTGGGCCGAGTCGGCTTCGATGCGCTCGATCAGCTTGTCCAATGCTGTCACCAACCCCAGTTGGGCTGGGCGGAACTGGCTGCGCACGGCCTCACCGGCTGCCGCGTTGTCTTGGTTCAGCGACCACTCGATGACTGCATCCAGCCCGGCTTTTAGAGATGCCTCCAGCGGCTCGAAGTCTTTCAGCGTCTGTTGCACGCTGGCTTGGGGAAATCCGCTCAACAGTTCGCTGCGGAGCTGGGCATACTGTTTGGCCACGTCCTTCATGCGCTTGAGTTCGGTCTTTTTGAACGACATGTCGTCTTGCATCACCACATCGCGAATCGCCACCGACTGGTCTCGCACCAAGTCGCGCAGGCCGATGGCCAGGCGCAGCTTGCGCGCATCGGTCTCGACAATCTGGTTGAGCTTGAGATCAACCACACCCATGCGGTCGGCCGCGACACCGGTGAGCACCAGCAGCAACAGCAGCAACACACCAAAACCCATCAGCAAACGCGTGCTGATGCGCAGGTTAGTGACAAAAGCCATAAAAACCTCCGGTCGGGGTGGCGCTAGCAGTTCATTCGGCTGTCACACTGCCATGCAGAATGCCAATGGCCTTGCCACCATCAAGCACCGGTGCAGACACCTGCACGCTTTTGATCTGAGTGGTGGGGTCAGGCTTGACCTCGGTGTCGGCCCAAGCCTGGCCCTTGAGCGCATTGATGGCGGCCGGGCGACTGGCATTGTTGAACAGCAGGGTTTTACTGCTGCCGGCAATCACGTTGGCTTTTTGGTCGCGCAAAAACAGCTTGTTGAGGTTTTTATCCTCTTCCCACTTGTGAATCTGCAAACCAGCCGGGCTGTTCAGGGTGGACAGCACTGCCGGGTCTTTGTCGTCAAGGTCATTCCACTTGGCATTGGTCATGCCGGGCAAAAAGCCGCCTTTGGCATTGGCCTCTTTGGTGGCCGAAATCATCAAGGGGTTGGCTGCCCAATCCACCAACTGCTTTTGGTATTTGCTGACCTTGGCCTGCAGTGCAGCGGGCAATTCGGCGGCCTGGGTCAGGCTGGCACCCAGGGCGATGCCCAAACCCAGGGTGGCGACCCGGGCGAGCTGGAAAAATCGGGGGGTTTGGATGAGGATCACGATGGGTCTCCGTAAGGTGAAAACTGGCGTTCATGGAAAAGACCGGGTGCAGGGCACGGAGTCTGACTCTGGCTGAGCACGCTGAAATTGTAGGACGGCAACAGTCGATGCCATTTGACCGATGTCATGCCACATGTGCATTTTGTCGCGCCTGCCCTAACCATGAACAGCATGACAGCGATGCGCCCAGGTCTTGGTGATGCTGATTACATCAGGATCATGGCGAAGAGGCCCGCGCCCATCGACAGCGCGTGCAGCGCAGCGGCCAGGACAGATAACCAAAGTACCCAGTCCAGGCGTTTGGGCTGCTTGCCAAATCGCCAAAGTAGCCCCCCGGCCAGCATCGACAAAGGCAGCGATGCGAGCCCCCACAGCGCTGGGCCCGGGTGATACAGCGCCCGCACACCACCGACCAGCCAGCCATACGCCAGTATCAACAGCGCCCAATAAACGGCAGTCGCACCTGGCAACCCCCAGCGCACCGCCAGGGTGTGACGGCCGACAGTGCGGTCCGCCGCGGCGGTCACACAAGCGCTTGCCAGATGGACATTGGCCACCAGAACCGCAAAACTGACGGCCGTTACCGCCGGAATCAGAAAGAAATGCCGCCGCCAAACATAATCTGCCCCCAGCACCACCAGCCACCACGCCAGTGCCGCCAGCAGTTCACCAAAGCCGCGGCGTGCGAGTTGCAGCGGTGGCCTTGCATAGGCCCAAGCCAGCAACAGGCCAGCCAAGCCCAACCCTACCAGCCCACCCGCCGCTTTCAGCGCCAGCAACACGCCGCAGAGCATCGTCAGACCCAGCACGATCCAAGCCAATTGAAGTGCATCACCGGCACTGACCAGCCCAAGTGGTACCAAACCATGCCCACCGGTGAATGACGACAGGCTGCTCTTCAGCGCTGCGCTGCCCGGTGCCGAGGCATCTTCTTGCAGCATGTTGGCACCCGCATGAAAACTGACTGCCAGCATCAGCGTGGCCAGTGCGCTGGCCCAATCCGGGTCATAGCCGCAGCCCGCTGCCGAAGCAAACCCCAGCAAGCAGGCCAGCACGGTTATCCATAGGGAGCCCGGTCTGGCCAGTTGCCAAACCGTCAAGGCAGACATTTCGTGCGCGGACTGTTCGCTCATGACATCAGTCGTCCATTTTTTTTGGTAATTCAGAATGACTTGGGGTAGCAACCGCTCAATTTAGCCCAAGCAGCCAGAACATCGTTGATTCAAGTCAACGGAGTACCAATGGCTGCCATGTCTTGCCTGATACTGGATACCCAAGGAGAAACCAGGTTCAACCCGTTTGAGACTTTCGGCGAATACCTGGCGCTGGCGATCCGCTCGCCGGGTTCCTACCAGTTGGTGGAATGGCTGACGGCAGCTCCGGGCAGCCTGCTCGAAACGCAACGCGAACCACCGCGCGGCCACTGGATACTCTGCGGTTATGGCCGTTTTGGCCAGGCCATCGTCGATGACCTGCAGGGGGCAGGGATCGACCTGACGGTCATCGAGCCCAACCGCTCAATCATCAGCAGCGTGCCGCAAGTGAGGGGTGTTGGCAACGAGCGCATGGTGCTCGAAAAAGCCGGCATTACGCAAGCGGTCGGCATCAATGCTGGCACCAGCAACGACATCGCCAACCTGGCCATCGTCGCGACCGCCGAAGAAATCAATCCGGCGCTGTTTACCGTACTGCGGCAAAACCAGCAATCCAACAGCCTGCTGTTCGCGACCTTCAAGGCCGATTTCATGGTGCGCCCGGCCGAAATCATTGCCCACGAATGCCTGGGGCTGCTCACAACACCGTTGCTGGCCCGCTTTCTGGCTGAAGTCAAGCGCCAGGACGATGCCTGGAGCGACGCGCTGGTGGCACGCATCGTGCTGGCATGCGGCCAGCGCGTACCTGCCACCTGGAACGTGGCCATTGATGCCAAAGTTGCGCCAGCGCTTGAGGCCGAACTGCGCAGCGGCGCCCAAGTCAAACTCGGCGCACTGCTGCGTAGCCCGACAGACCGCACGCAACTGCTGCGGGCGGTACCGCTGCTGCTGCTGCGAGGCAGCCAGAACCATCTGCTGCCCAGCGACGACTTGGACTTATGCCCGGGTGACAACATCCTGTTTGCCAGCACACGCAGCTCCCGAGCACTCTTGCAAGGCAGCATGGCCAATGTCAACGATCTGGGCTATGTGCTCCACGCCCGCCAGCCAGATATTGGCTGGTTGTGGCGCAAGTTTGCACGCCGCACCGAAGCCGGACTGCGCTGAAGCCGCTGGCTGCCGGTCAAATTCAAGAAAATGGCCTGTAGCCCTTGTAAATAGTGCGCTAGCCACTATCAATATAATACTGACTTTGGCGCGTACCAAACCTTGGCAAGGCTGGATGCCAGGGCATCGGCAGACACGCCCGGCTCGGTTTGGTACTATTCTGAACGGCAGTCACCACACTCAAGGCGCAGACCCCCCATGAATATCAACGACATGAAAATTTCCACCCGGCTGATTCTTGGTTTTGCCATCCTGGGTTTGCTGCTGGCGTTCATGGCCGGGGTGTCCTTGCTCAAGTTCAAGAGCATGAACGACATGTTTGACGAGGTCATCAACGACCGCGTACCCAAAGTGGCCGCCATCAATGACATCAAAGCCGATGTGACCCTGATTGCCGATGCGCTGCGCAACATGATCATCATGAGCGACAGCGCAGACATCAAGAAGGAGGCCGGGCGCATTGAGGTGGCGCGTAAGCAAATTGGTGAGCGATTTGCCAAGCTCGATGCACAATTGACCAACCAAGAGGCCCGGGCCTTGCTGGCCCAGGTGGCGCAGACCCGCACCGCCTATGAGCCACTGCAAGCCGAGGCCATGGAGCTTGCCATTGGTGGGCAGACCTTTGAGGCTAAGGCCTTTTTGCTGGACAAGGTGCGCCCCGCCCAAAAGACCTACTTTGACGCGCTGGACGGCCTGCTCAAACACCAGGACGGGCAGATGCTGCAGTCTGCCAATGCGACCCAGCACGCCACATCAAGCATGGTATTTGTGATGGGACTCACGGTGACGGTGGCCTTGGCGGTGGGGGTGCTGATGGCGTTGTGGATCATCCGCTCCATCACCCAGCCGATCAACCTGGCGGTGCAAGTGTCACGGGCGGTGGCGGCGGGTGACTTGAGCCTGCAGTTTGACACCACCGGCAAAAACGAAATCTCGCAGCTATTACTGGCGCTCAAAGACATGCAGACCGGCCTGGTCAGTGTGGTGGCAGAGGTGCGTGACGGGGCCAATGGCGTGGCTGCAGCCAGCGCAGACATTGCCCAGAGCGACCTCGATTTGTCGTCGCGTACCGACAGCCAGTCGCATTCCCTTAAAGACACCACGGCATCCATGGAGCAGTTGGGTGCCAACGTCAACCAGAATGCCGAAAACGCGCGCAAGGCCAATCAACTGGCCCAAAGCGCATCCGAAGTGGCCACGCGTGGCGGTGCGGTGGTGACCCAGGTGGTGGACACCATGCGCGGCATCAACGAGTCGTCACGCAAGATTTCCGACATCATTCAGGTCATCGACGGCATTGCCTTTCAAACCAATATTCTGGCGCTTAACGCCGCAGTTGAAGCCGCCCGTGCCGGTGAACAGGGCCGGGGTTTTGCCGTGGTGGCCAGCGAGGTGCGTAGCCTGGCCGGTCGCTCGGCCGAGGCTGCCCGTGAAATCAAGGCACTGATCAGTGCCAGCGTGCAGCGGGTGGAGCACGGCACGGTGCTGGTGGATCAAGCCGGAGCCACCATGTCGGAAGTGGTCAGCAGCATCCGCCTGGTTACCCAGATCATGGGTGAAATCAGTGTGGCCAGCACTGAGCAGAGCCAGGGTGTGTCGCAGTTGGGTGTCGCCATTCACCTGATGGACAACATGACGCAGCAAAACGCCGAGTTGGTCGAGGTGATGTCAGCGGCCGCAAGCAGTCTGAAATCCCAAGCAGATGCACTGGTCAACACTGTGGCAGTGTTCAAGCTCAATGCCCATGACCCGCATACCCACACGGCAACATTGGCAATTTCCGACCAAGCCAATACGGTTTGGTAACTACCCAGCATCCCAACCCGGCACGCGGGCCAGGCGTTCTTTACTGGAACAAGTGGGGGTGCGGCCGATGGCCCAAGCCGAGCGAGTTATGTCGGCCAAAACTATCTATAGACCTTATGCAGACTTCGTTAGCTGCTCGCAGTCAGCCCAGCTACCATTGGAACTTATCGTGTCGTCCTGCGCCGACCAAGTAGATTGACATCGTCCCTTCAAGATGCCACGCGGTGCCTTGGTCAGTTTTTTATGTTAAATCAGCCTGCAGCCCTTATCCATATTGCGCAGGCAGCTATAACTTTAGTATCAACTCAGTGAGTTCAGGGATGATCAGCCGAAAACCTTTGCCTACTGCTCGCCATTGCTTGCGGCAATCTCCTGAAATTCGTCAACGACATCGATCAGCAAGTCGATGATGACGGGATCAAAGTGTGTTGCACGCCCTTCGACAATGATTTTGACGGCTTGGTGGTGCGGCATTGCTGACTTGTGTTCGAAGGTGTAAACCGGCAAGGTGCCTTTGAGAACCCGCCCGACTCGATCGGTCACTTCCAGAGCAATTTCTTTGGAAACACTGGTGGTGGATTGGCAAACTTCGAAGAAACTGCGCCCAAACCTGGCCTCACCGCACCCGGCGCCATACCAGGCATCGGTGTCGCCCTGTTTGGCGAAGCTGCGCCAGGCGGCATTGGCAGAGACAACGCAACCGTCGCGGTCCAGAACGACGATTTGCGAGGTCATCGAATCCAGAATGGCATTCT
>JAIFMA010000168.1 GCA_020048795.1 Rhodoferax sp. | reverse complement strand
GGCTACACCAATCTGCAAATGATGTGCATGGGCTTCGCCCTTGGCTTGGAAAGCTCTGGGTGAAATAGTTGTGGGTAAAGGGCAGGGCTAGAGACATATTTAATGAACCGCCGCAAAAAAGACCCAAGCCCTTCGGTAGTCATCCTCCCGGCTGGCGCGGGCGAAGGGGCCGCCATAAAGCGTTCGGCATCAACCGAGTCCAAGGCACCAATCAGGGCCTGCATGCCCTTGACGTGAATTTCAGCTTCAGTGGCCATACGCTTCACGCCGCAAAGCCCGCCAGGGCATCCACGGTCAGCCCGGCGACCCAGTCGAAATCGCTGGTGTTGTGGGTGGCCAGCTTCAAGCCGTGTTCCAGGCAGGTGGCGGCAATCAGGGCATCGCCCAACGACATTCTTCGCTGACGTCGCAGATCAATGGCCAGCGCGGCGGTTTGTTGGCTGATGGGATATTCGTCAAAGGACGATAAAAGCACCCGCAGCAAAATATCCTCATCCGGGCGCAAACGGTGGAAACCAAGCACTTCAATGCGGGTGACGATCGAAATGGCGGGCAGTTGGTTTTGCAGCCACTCTTGCAGCGGATGGTCTGGCGTGGACGCAGCGCGAATCAGAACATTGCTGTCAACAAGCCACATGATTCAGTCCTCGCGCCCGGGCTGCGGGTGCTCGGCGCGCACCTCGCGCTGCCAGGCACAGGCATCTTCAATATGAGCAAACGTGCCCGCCTGCGCCACAGCCGCCAGTGCTTGGCGCAGGTTTGCCTGCCGTTCGAGTCGGTTGGGGGCAGATGGGACAAAAGGTGCTTCATCGTCAATCAGCAAAATCATGCGCGCATCCCGGCCGTAAAAGGCTTTGAAATTGGCAGGCAGCGCAATGCCGCCTTGCGCTGAAATCGTGGTGGCGAGTTCGATGGCTTGCATGTGAAGACTCCTTTGATTGCAGTGGTGGGTTCATCATACTCAGCATGGGGCAGAGTACGCAGTCGGTCTGTCAACAACATAGCTACATAATAGATAGCTATTCGCGCTTATTTGGTAAGGGCTAGAGGCGTATTTCATCACTTATCTTCCGCAAAGAACGCCCAAGCCACCCGGTAGTCATCCTCACGGCTGGCACGGGCGAAGGGGGCTTTGAAGGTTCGGGTGACTTGGCGGGGGCCGCCGGGCAGGGTGTCGTCCGTCAATTCCATGGTGACCACGGTGTTTGTGGGCACCAGCCACTTGTCGTCTTTGTACAGGTCTTCCCAGCCGTGGTTGCCGGGGCGCACTTTGCCATCGGGGGTGGTGATTTTGGTTTTGGAAGTGGTGCGGCTTCCTTTGCGGGGCAGACCGACCCCGACCAGGCCTTTGCTGTTGGTGAAAACGATGCGGCCGGTGATGTCGTACCAGGTATCGCGCTCGTAGCCCTGCATCGGATGCCAGGTTTCTGCGCTGTAGCGGGCCTCTGATTCCATTTCTAAATCATTTGTGTCTAGGCGCGAAGCCGCAGGCAGTGCTGACGCACGACAAGGCAATCATTTGTGTCTAGGCGCGAAGCCGCAGGCAGTGCTGACGCACGACAAGGCGAAGCAACAACGACACGGATGATTTAGAAATGGAATGACTTGGTCGAGAGACGGCTGGACATGCGCATGGCAGAAAACTGGACTTCCTTGCTCATCAATTCCGGGTCTCTGTCAGCGAGTTCACACAGGCGTTGCAATTTATCCTGCAACCAGGGGTGCTGGGCAAAACGGGTCTCAAGGTCTTTCAACAGCTTGCGGGCTCCACGCGCATCGACAAGTGCCGCACCGACCCGGCCCGCGACGCTGCCCGGCTGGCCGAAGTGCGGCACCAAGAGCAGCGCTATTGGCGGCTGCTGGCCGAGCGCAAAGGTGCTACCGACCAGCGCATGGCAGAACTGCGCTGGCTGCTCGAAGAATTGCGCGTGAGCTTTTTTGTGCAAGAACTGCGCACACCACAGCCGGTCAGCATCAAACGACTCGACAAGCTGTGGGCGCAGTTGAATCAGTGACGAGTGGCTCGTCTGGCGGTGGTCGGCGATTGGCACAACCGCCCGATTCCGATCTATCCGGAAAAAATTCTGAATAAGCGTTGAATCTGATCGAACTCGTGCAGATACGCTTGCGCTAGGTCGCGGTTGGTCGCTACAACGATGATGTCGTGCGAAAACACCGACGTGTTGTACCAGTTGAAACTTCCCTCGATAACCGTCGCGTCGTCAATGACGCAGTACTTGGAATGCACTGGCGAATACGGTACCGGATGATCTTGCTGGCCATAGATCAGACCGACGGCAATGCCAGCCGATTTGAGTCGCTGCACCGCCGGCAGTAGCGGGCGCGCCAATTCATCGGCCATGCTTCTTTCCTTACCGACCTGACCCTCTCGCGCCAAATGGCCGTTCAGGAGCAGATGTACATAAACGCCCCGGTTGCGGGCGTTGATCAGCGCATCCACCACGCTGTCACCGTGCTCGCCCAATAGATCTCCAATCAAAAACAGAGTGACCTTGATCGAATGTCGCGCGCGGTGGATTTCGGACAAGATGGCATGGTGCGGAAGATAATATTTGCCGTTGGCCAGGCGCTGCCGGCCAAAGGTGTAGAGCAGGTTGAAATGACTGCGTGGATCGACCCGGTATTCGCGGATAACACCCCCGCGCTGACTCTGAAAGACGTTGTCAAACAAACGGCAGACACCTTTTGAATGAAAACTCATGCCCGATTCCCAGTTGGCCCACCAGCGATCAAAAGTGATATTAAACGAGCCCAAAATGCAGTCTTCATCGTTGAAGATGATGAACTTGGTGTGCATATCGGGATCAACCTCGATCAGGTGATGCTGCGGTGTGCAAAACACCCCGACCAATTCCAAGTTGGCGCGTTTGAGCCGGGCATAGTTGGGGCTGTTGGTCAGCGTCATCTTTCTCCAGTCCACGATGCACTGAACCCAGACGCCGTTTTCGCTGGCATGCACCAGGTGCTGGGTAAAGTCGGTGTCGTCGATGCAATCAACGCTGACCTTGATGGTGCAAAACCGGTTTGGCTGCTCTCTTTTAGAACGAATGACCTTGTCGATATGATCGTGGATAAAGCGCTTTGGATGAAACGGATGGTGTTGCTGCCCCTTGGTGAATTTGGGGGTCAGGTGCAACGAATGAAAGTGATGGTTGTACCAGTTGGTGTCGGTTTGCAGTTCCCAACCATTCAATTCGTGGGTTCGGTAGCCATTGCCGGTGGCCCATTGCGATGAAATCATCCAATGCTGCGAGTGTTCATCCCAAAAGCGATGCTCTTGCGTAAAGATGTATTCCTGCTGCGAGGCAATCGATTCATCGTCGAGATGCACGATATAAGCGAACTTGATACATCTGGCTGGCCCGAAGGTATTGGAGTGCGGCAACAGGAAAAAATCCCTGGTTTGCCGCTTGTGATGGTTCCAGTTGACCTCGTAAGCATCGGTATCGACAATGTAGGTCTCACAGACATTATGGTCGCGATAAACCTTCAGGACAACCTTCAGGTTGGCCCGGATACCAAAGGCGACATCGAAAGTTATCTTGCCCCAACGAAGATAGAACTTTTCGTTGAAGTCGTTGGTCCGGGCAAAAGGCATGCCGAGGTTGGCGTGCATGGGTACGGCGTAGGTTTCGGCTGTCTTCATTTTGATGGGTAAAACGAACGGATAGTTTGGCTACTTTGGCTCGAAGCACATCAGATAGCCGCAGTGATCAGACACTCTGCCATAGTCCTTGTCAGTGAATATTTCCTGGCTTGAAGTCACACGCAGTTCGCTTGGACGGCGCAGAAACACATAATCGATACGATGATCGTTTTTGAGATGGCCGTGCCAGCGTGAATCTCCGACATCAAAGAGCATTCTAAAAATTTGTGGCGAATTGGCCGCCAGGAACTGATCTTCATATTCCTTCGAGTTGACCACGTGCTGATAGCCTTTGGAGCCGGCTTTGATGTTGAAATCGCCACACAGCATGGTTGCCCTGACGTTGTGGCTGTGTTCGGCGCTGGCCCACTGGCGCAGCGTATCAAATTGCAGGGCAAATCCATCGTCCCACCAACTCAGATGAGACGAGAAAAAATTGATCAAACCCAAATAAGGTATCTTGATTTGCGCCATGACCACTTTTCTGGCGTGAATGTTGTAGCGGTCGTGACTTTCGGAAACGTAGCGTCCCTCATGCCTTGCAATTGGATAGCGGCTCAGAATAGCGACGCCTTCACGATAGCGGTCGAAACCCAGATGCGACCAGTCAGTCGCTAGATGATAAGGTGACTTGAGTCGTGAGTTGATGATTCTTGCCGCATTTGATTCCCAATCGCCCATTCCGTTGTTCCAGTGTTCGGCCACCTCTTGCAGACAGACCACGTCAACATTGAGCTTGTTGATTGCCCGTGCAATCTGTGAAAACTTGTGATTTTGGTTGTCCTCTTGATAGCAGTGCAGATTCAAGATGAGCACGCGCAATAGTCCACGGTGAATCGAATAATTCATGCCGAAGTTGTCATCCCAGAAGATGCCTTTTGCCGATTCAGAAGTAATTCTGTATTGAACGTGGGGGGTCTCGCCAGTCTTCATGGTACCGTTCCAGATTTCGGTTCCATAGTGATTTGGATTTCTGGCAAAGCTGGAAAACTCACCATCCCAATAGTTGCGCTGATAGCGGCATGGGGTGTTATGCGTGGTCTGCCAGTTATCCTGGGTCCAATGAATGCTGACTTTTTTGGCTTCGAGGCACTGGTTGATCGCAACAGTGATCGGAACCGCGGTCTGGCCATCTGTCAGACCGTTTTCAAAGCGGACGTTCAAAATCGGAATATCGCGTGCGGTCCTGACCCCGCAATCAGCCTGAACCGAATAGTTATTGCCATTGTTGTTGTCCCAGTACTCATCGTCACCGACGCGGTAGCTCAAGGCGAACTGGATGTTGCCGGGAAGGGAATTTTCGGTGCTCAGATCAAACACCTGCTGCGCCACCCAGTATTCTTTCAGGTCGTCGATGTTGCTCTGGTGGTGGGCAGGAAGGTGTTGCCAGATGCCGTTTTCACCGGCCCAAGTGACGGAGACGTCCTTCTCGAAGGCGCAATTTTCGACCAGCATGAGCAAGGATAACTTCTGCTGTACTCCAGCCGCTCGCCTGCTGATCAGGTTTTCCACACAGAGAAGTTTTATCTTTTCCATATTGGGGTGGTTAATTATCGGGATGCCTGGAACTATACCCGACCCCGCTGGCAGCAGATGTCTTCGTGGGCTCTATCCATCTCCACGAGCAGCTCGATATCAACGGCTGTGTACTTGCGTGCACATGGCGCTGCAGGGGCTTGGTAGCGCTTTACGAGCGGTACGTTTGCCAGGCGGTTGGTGTGCCATTGTTTAACCAATCGGGTGGTCTGGGCGCGGCTGTCGCCACTGGTATGTTGGAGATAGCGAAGCAACACACCACGCTCATACTTGTTGCGATGATGGTAGTCAAAGCGCTTGATCACCCGACCAATGTGGGCGTAGCGTTCTATGTCACATCCCGCTTGTGCGGTGAATATTACGTCGGCGTTGGCGACAAGGAAATGCTCGATTTGCTCAATCGTGCAGAGTTTGGATTCGTTCATGTTGATCACCATCACTGTGATGATCAACCCGCTCCCAAAACATCCAAAACCACGTCTTCAGGCTCATTTCTGCTTGGAAATGCAGCCGCCGTTCAGGCTCAGACCACGTTGGCTGGGCGGCG
>JAIFMA010000196.1 GCA_020048795.1 Rhodoferax sp. | reverse complement strand
CATAACCATCCATCCCGGGCATCATGACATCAAGCAGGATGAGGTCTGGCGCGGACAACGTGCCAGCTACCCGTAAAGCGCTCTCACCGGTCGTTGCGGCCAGCACGTTGTAGTGGGGGCGAAGCAGCGCTGTGAGCAGGCTCAAATTGTCAGGCGAGTCGTCAACAACAAGCAGAGTGGCTCGCGCAATGGCAGTCATTCAAAAGCAACAGTTACATACCTTGATCGGTTAAGACATTCTAGGCCCACGGCACGCGACCGCAAAGTACCAGAGGACACCTGGCAGTGCCCGGTTTCGGAAAATGCAGCAGTCGCTCTGCACGGTCGCAAACATCTTATCAACTTTGCCGATATAGAGAAGCGAACTTGCCCGTTCAGGCTACGTCTAGTGACGATCCACGGTCGGAACCATCCTGTGTTGATGCCCACTCCATGAGCTTACGACCACCATTTTTTCGCCCGGTACAACGAATAGCGTTTATCTTGCGCGCTGCAATGCTGATGAAGTTGCACAACGCCAAACTTGCAAGATAAACCTTGTTGGACTGAACCGCCGCTGACGAGCGCAAGCAATAAGGGGATTGAAAGCAATCTAGGTACTTTGCCCGTGCACCGCAGCTTCCGTTTGCCGCTTCACCGCCGACCGTCCACGCGGCAGTGACTGCTTCTTCTGCAGTGTCCGGGGGATGATGGCTCAGGGAGAGTGCCGGGACCAGTGCGTCAGGATTTGTGCCGTTGAATTGACACCGGTGCACCCACTACCCATCGCCGTTGATAATCAGGCTGTTTTACATGATCTGAATCTCACCATGCCCAATGACTTGATAGCGGTTTACCCTGGCACGTTTGACCCCATTACCCTGGGCCATGAGGACGTGGTGCGCCGCGCGGTGCAACTGTTTGGCCGGGTTATCGTTGCGGTGGCCGCCGGGCATCACAAAAAGGCCATGTTTTCCCTGGCCGAACGTATGGACATGGCAACTCGGGCGGTCTCGGCTTATCCGGGTGTCACGGTTGAAAGCTTTGACGGGCTGATGCGCGACTTTATTGTGGCACGCGGGGCCAAAGCCATGGTGCGGGGCTTGCGCGCGGTGACCGACTTTGACTACGAATTTCAGTTGGCAGGTATGAACCGGGCCTTGATGCCCGATGTCGAGACCGTGTTTTTGACCCCCGGCGACAAATACCAGTTCATCTCCAGCACCTTTGTGCGCGAAATCGCCACCCTGGGTGGAGAGGTTGTGAGGTTTGTGTCGCCTGCCGTGAATCAGCGTCTGCTTCAAAAAGTACGGTCGTTGTCGTGATGTTTGATTGATTGATTTGGAGTGACCATGAAGATTTTGTTGCCATTTGACGGCTCTGCCACAGCGCTTGAAGCGGTCAAATTTGCCATACGACTGGGTGCCGATGGGCTGGAGGCCAGTGCGGTGCTGGCCAATGTGCAGGAGCCGGCCAGCCTGTACGAACTGATGGTGGCGCATGATCCCCGCGTCATTGAGCAGGTCAGTGCGGCCGCTGGTGCCAACACCCTGTTGCCGGCGCAAGCCCTGCTGGATGCCGTCGGCATGGCTTACGAGACCGAAGTGGCCATGGGCGACCCGGCGCACACGCTGGTCGATATTCTGGAAAACTACGGCTGCGACCTGGTGGTGATGGGAGCCAGTGGCACCAGCACTCTGCGCAGCGCGCTGTTGGGCTCGGTGTCCAACGAGGTCTTGCATGCGGCGGGTGTGCCGGTGATGATCGTCAAGGGTAGCGAAAACGCCAGCCCCGACATCGCTGAATAATCAAGCGGTACGAGTCACCCGTCATGGCTTTGCTGATCACCGACGAATGCATCAACTGCGACGTATGCGAGCCTGAGTGCCCGAACGATGCCATCTCTATGGGGCCGGAAATCTACCAGATTGACCCGCAAAAATGCACCGAGTGTGTGGGGCATTTTGATGAGCCCCAGTGCGTGCAGGTCTGTCCAGTGAACTGCATCCCGGTGAATCCGCAATGGGTGGAAAACAAAGAAAGCCTGTGGCGCAAATACCGCAGTCTGCAGTTGCTGGTTGTATCTGCCTCACCGTTTTTGTATTGACAGATAGCCGTACTCACTTGGTTTAAAACAATAAAACGGCTAGTGAGCGGGCAAATTGGTTGTCTTGAAAACTTCCAGCACCGATGCAAAAATACCGACCATGAATCATGACACAACGCCAAGTTTAGCCAGCTAAACGAGCGGATTGCAACGACGAAATGCGCCTGTCAGCGCCGCCAGAAATGGGATATTTGTGATTTCCGCATTCCTAAGTGGCTGGCCTATTGATCCAGCCACTGGCAAATCGGCTGCCACTGCGTCAGATCGCGTTGTGCCTGTTGGGGTGGCAGGTCAAACACGGTCAACCCTCGGGCCGCCAGCAGCGGATAGTTTTGCGTGTTGCGCAGCATGCTGAGCAAGGGTAGTTCGGTGCGCGCCACAAACTGGCGCAATTGCTCCGCTGAACGAGTGCGCTCATCCACCCGCAGCCCCACCAAGGCCACCTGTAGCTTGCCAACCTCTCGCTTGCAAGCGGCCAGCTCGGCCAGAAAATGCAGGGTGGTTGTCATGTCAAACACGCTGGCTTGCAGCGGCACCAGCACCTTTTGCCCGCGCTTGAGCACATCCAGCAAGCGCTTGCCGCGCAAGCCCGCCGGGGTGTCGAGCACCACATGGGTGGTGCCTTTGGGTGGTTTGGCAATGTGGTCGCGCTCCAGCGCCCAACTGGCAATCGGTGCAGCAGAGTCGGGTCGCAGCGACATCCACAACTTACTCGACTCCTGACGATCCACATCGCCCAGCATCACAGCATGGCCTTGGTTGGCGTAGTAGGCCGCCACATGGGTGGATATTGTGGATTTGCCTACGCCGCCTTTCGGGTTGGCGACAACAATGACTGGCATATTTGCTCTCTAATTAATAGCTTCTTGCGCAATATCTGCATGGGCTACAGGCCAAAAACAGCTAAATCTGATGATGCTTACCTACTCGTCCTCGCCGCCCATCATGCCACCGAGCAGGCTGCCCCCCAGCACACCGCCGCCCAGCAGGGAACCCTGCTCGGCCGACTTGCCGCCCGCTGCCGGTGCTGAGGCAATGATGCGGTTGGCCAGGCGCGACAGCGGCAGCGACTGCAGCCAGACCCGCCCTGGCCCGCGCAGCGTGGCAAAAAACAGGCCCTCGCCACCAAACAGTGCCGACTTGACCTTACCCACATACTGGATGTCAAAGTCAACCGAAGGCTGGTAGGCCACCACACAGCCGGTATCCACGCGCAGCGTCTCGCCCGGGGCCAGGTTGCGCTCCATCAGTGTGCCGCCAGCGTGCACAAAGGCCATGCCATCGCCTTCGAGCTTCTGCATGATGAAACCTTCGCCACCAAACAGGCCCACGCCCAGTTTCTTTTGCATCGCAATGCCCAGCGATACCCCTTTGGCCGCGCACAGAAAAGAGTCCTTTTGGCACAACAGCGTGCCGCCCAGCGTGCCCAAATCCATCGCCAGAATTTTGCCGGGGTAGGGGGCAGCAAACGCCACGCGCCGTTTGTTGCTAGCCGTGTTTTGAAATACTGTGGTAAACAGGCTTTCACCAGTCAGCAGGCGTTTTCCCGCGCCCATCAGCTTGCCAAAAAAACCACCTTGCTGAGCACCATCACCAAAAATGGTGTCCATCTGAATGCCGTCTTGCATGTAGAACATCACGCCCGCTTCACCCACCGCAGCCTCGCCCGGGTCAAGTTCAACCTCGACATACTGCATTTCATTGCCAAAAATCTCGAAATCCACCACATCCATTGCCATCATTGCTCCTTGAAGTTTCAGCGCATCAATCGCGCCTGCAGGGCTGAACGATAGCAAGAAAAATGCGTGTTAACCCACCATTTTTTCACTGCACTGTGTCACGAAATTGACATAAAAACACCGCAAAAGTGGCGTATCCTTTGGCCCCTAAGAGATCACTGCATTAATTTTGTCCCTCAACCACGTTTCATCAACCCAAGGACTCACCCATGAAAATCCGCTACTCATTGATTGCTGCCGGTATTGTTGCACTGAGTGCTGTTGGCACCGCCACTGCACAGGAAAAAACCCCGCCGACATCGTGGCTCAGTTCGAGAAAGAAAGCGGCTACAAGGTTGAAGTGACCCTGTCCAACAACGAAGAAATGATCTCCAAGCTGCGCGCCACCGGTGGTGCCGGTTTTGATCTGGCCCAGCCGTCGCAAGACCGCATCAATGGCCCCCAAACCGAGTTTGGTATTTACAAGGCGTTGGACTTAAAGAAGGTGAAAACTAACCTTTTCATTCCCTCCATGCTAGATGCCACCAAGAAAAACACCACAGTGGCGGGCAAGGTGTATGGTCTGCCGCACATCTGGGGCACCGACGGCCTGGTGGTCAACACCAAGCTGGCCAAAATTACCGACTATCCAGACCTGTGCAAAGCCGAGTTCAAGGGCAAGACAACCATGCGTCTGAAGCGTCCAGCCCTGCTGGCTTTTGCTTTTGCATCAGGTAAAGATCCGTTTGCGCTGTACAGCAACCCCAAAGCTTATGGCGCGTTGATGGACGAGGTGGGTAAAACCATGATGGCCTGTAAAGGCAATCTGAGGTTCTATTGGGACAACAAAGATCAGGTGGTCAATGGCTTTTTGTCGGGCGAAATTGTTGGCGCAATGGCTTGGGATACAGGCGGCTGGAAGCTCAACAGCGACAAACCTGAGTTCCAATTCATTGCCCCAAAATCTGGCGCACTTGGCTGGGTTGATGCCTATGCCATCCCCGCCAAAGGCAAAAATGATGCAGCTGCCTACGCCTGGATCAACTTCAACATGCGCCCTGAAATTGCGGCCAAGGTTGGCGCGGCGGCCGGACAGTTCACCGCCTCCAAAGGTGCTGACCAACTCGCTGATGCCAAGCTGAAGGCCCAGTTTGCTGCCAGCTTCCCTGAGGCCGCCATCAAAAACATTCGCTGGTACCCCGCCGTGCCAGCGGGTCTTGAAGAAATTGAAGGCCGTATTTTGGACCGCGTCAAAGCCGCCAACTAAAAACCGAACAGGGGTTTGACCCCAAGCCTCGCGGTACCCGATGGGTTCGCGGGGCTTTTTTGATATTTGCTTGGCCCATGCTGAAAGTCCCTCGCACGATCACTTGCCTTGCACTCCCACTCTCCCGAACTCTCTGGTAATTTCACGATGGATGAAGAAAAGTACAAGGCCCGTGCCGAACGCATGATCACCCGCTGGGCTGGCCAGCGCATCACCGTCAATCGCGAGACCACCAACGAGGGTGATGTGATGCGTCACACGCGGCCATGCGCAACATGATGGCGTGCACCGTCACCGGGCAGGGTGCGGGTGTCGCAGCGGCTGTCTCGGTGCAACAGCAGACCACCACTTCAG
>JAIFMA010000249.1 GCA_020048795.1 Rhodoferax sp. | reverse complement strand
CGCTCGTCGCCAATCAGGGTGATGCGGTCGGAGCGGCTGTGTTTGCGGATGGTTTCAGCGGCGATGACACCGGCCGGGCCGGCACCGAGGATGAGGTGGTGGGTCATGGGGAATCTCCCAGTAAAAACGGCTCTTGAAGAGCCGTTGATTAAAGCAATGCATTGTCATTCCCGCGCAGGCGGGAATCTATGCGCCCTGGATTCCCGCCTGCGCGGGAATGACGGATACAGGGAACTTGTTTTCAGTCAACCTTCAAGTCCCAGCCACGCGCCTCGTAGTACAGGGGCAGCATGGTGGCCAGTTCGTTGAACTTGCCTTTGGCCGGGCCGGTTTTGGCGGCACCCTCGATGCCGGTCAAACGCGGTGGCAGGCTGTCATCCAACTTGGTGAAACCGGCGCGGTTGTTGAATTCGCGCTCCATGTTCCAGATGCGCTCGCCAATCAGGGCCAGCTCTTCAATGGTGTAGGCCGCATCACACGCGCCTTGCATTTGCGGTGACAGGTCTTGCAAGCCCCAGGCGAAGGTGGTGAAAATGCACAGGCCCGAAGAGTCAAAGGCCGCGGTGGCATCCTGAAACGCCTTGACCAGTTCGGGTTTGCCGGCTGATTCGAGCGGATCAGTCTTGACCGGAATGCCCAGCACTTCAGACGCAATGGTGTAGCCGCGCAGATGGCAGCCGCCCCGGTTGCTGGTGGCGTAGGCCAGACCAATACCCTGGATGGCGCGCGCGTCATAGGCCGGGAACTCCTGCCCTTTGCTGCTCATCGACAGTTCGGGGTGACCATACTTGGCCGTCAGGCGCTTGGAGCCCTGACCAATTTCTTTGCCAAAACCACGTCCGTTGACAGTTTCTTCGGCCAAAAAGGCCAGTGCCCGGGCCGAACCAAAAGTGGCCTCGCAGCCCACCTGCTCTTTGGTCAGCACACCCATGCCATACAGTTCCATCACTGCGCCCACGGTGGCGCCAAAGCTGATGGGGTCAATACCTTCTTCGTTGCACAGCAGGTTGGCGTATTGCAGGCATTCCAGGTCGTTGACACCATTGGCCGCACCCAGCGCCCAGGCGGCTTCGTATTCCAGCCCGCCATTGGCACCGCGGTATTGCGGCTTGTTTTCGATGGTGAAGTGGCCTTCGTCCATTTTGCTGATGCGTCCGCAGGCAATGGTGCAACCGAAGCAGGCCTGCGCGGTGTGGCCATGGCTTCGGCACCGATGTCTTTGGCACCTTCAAACTGCACTTCCTGGTGATTACGGGTGGGCAAAGCGCCGATTTCGTTGATCACACTCATCAGCACCTGGGTGCCCATGGCGGGCAGACCCGTGCCGGTGACACCGTTGTCGGCCAGCACCTTTTTGCTGGCCTTGACCGCAGCCATGAAGGCTTTGGGGTCACGCAGGTTGCCCACACCCTTGGTGCCGCGCACGGCGATGGCCTTGAGGTTCTTGCTGCCCATCACCGCCCCCACGCCTGAGCGGCCGGCGGCACGATGCAAGTCATTGACGACTGCCGCAAACAACACGCCGTTTTCACCCGCCTTGCCAATGGAGGACACCCGGGTCAGCGGGTCTTGCAGGCCCTTTTTGATGATTTCTTCGGTTTCCCAGACGCTCTTGCCCCACAGGTGGCTGGCATCGCGTAGCTCGGCCAGGTCGTCATTGACGTACAAATAGACCGGTTTGGCACTCTTGCCTTCAAAAATGACCATGTCCCAGCCGGCCATCTTGAACTCGGCACCCCAGTAACCACCCGAATTGGAGCAGGCAATGGCACCAGTCAGCGGGCCTTTGGTAATGACCGTGTAGCGGCCACCGGTGGAGGCCATGGTTCCGGTCAGCGGGCCGGTAGCCCAGATGATCTTGTTGTCGGCCGAGAGCGGATCGACCGTGGCATCGACTTCTTCGACCAGGTATTTGGTGCCCAGGCCACGTGAGCCAATGTAGGCCCTGGCCCATTCCATATTGAGGGGTTCAGACTTGACAGTGCCAGCGCTCAAGTTAACGCGCAGTATTTTTCCAGCCCATGACATGTTCTATTCTCCTAAGATGTTGGGGTCAGAGCACATTTGCTGCGCAAAGTGGTCTGACTCGCAAAGTTGTTTATGCGGCAACCTGGTTACCCAGTTTGTTGGCCCACTGTTCCATCTTGCTCAGGCCCGACCAGTTGGCATCAATGAAAGTGATGGCGCTGGTGGGGCAGGCATCCGCGCAGGCCGGCTCACCACCGCACAGGTCGCACTTTTGCACCTTGCCGGTATCGGCCACGTAATTGATGGTGCCAAACGGGCAGGCAATGGTGCAGACCTTGCAGCCGACACAAACCGACTCGCTCACCACCTTGGCGCCAGTCAGCTTGTCCAGCGTGATGGCTTCAACCGGGCAGGCGTGCAGGCACCAGGCCTCGTCGCACTGGGTGCAGGTGTAGGGCACTTTTTTGCCGGTGTGGTGAAAGTTAAAGACCTTGATGCGCGATTTGGCCGTGGCGAAAGTGCCGTAATTTTCGAAAGCGCAAGCCATTTCGCACTGCAGACAACCGGTGCACTTGTCTGCGTTGATGTGCAACACCTTTTGCATATGTGTTTCTCCTGTAGATAAAAAACCGAACAGCACCTATGCAATGCCGTTCCTATGAATTCAACTGCCTAGCGATTGTTGGAGCATGGCATGCGCCTGAACCCTAGGACTAACCCTAATAGCGCCAGAATGAGGCACAACAATTCTCAATTTGAGACAGGCCAGCCGGGGTGGCCAGAAACCACCGGCCAAAACCCGCTCAGGCGCAAAACCTGCAAAATGCGCTAAATTCGACCGGATGCCGCTGATCACCATGCCCACACCCGCCCTGAACCTGCCTGCCACCCGGCTTGAAGCGATTGCGCTGGCACGCCGCTGCATCATGCAAGACCGCTCGGCACTGACCCTGCCGTGGGTGGCACCCTGGGTGGTGCGGTCATGGCAGCGCTGCCTGAGGCAAGGGCTGCAGGCCCAGCAGGCGGTGGTGTTTGACCAGGTATCGGCGCAGCAACTGCACCGCACCCTGGAGGCCAACCACCCACTGATCGAAGCCGCCAAACCGGTGCTGGAACACCTGGGCCGGGCCATCGTCAACACCCGTTACTTTGCCATACTGACCAATGCGCAGGGTGTGGTGGTGGATGTCAGCGGCACCGTGGACCACACCGACCCACGCGCCCATCTCATCACCCGCATCGGCACCGATTTGTCCGAGCGCAGCATCGGCACCACGGCCATCGGCACGGCCCTGACCGAGTTGCAGAGTGTCTGGCTGCATCGGGGTGAGCATTTTTTTGACAGCACCTCGGCCTACAGTTGTGCCGGGGCACCGTTGTTCGGTCCGGATGGTGTGTGTGTCGGCATGCTCGATGTCACCGGGGTAGATGCCATCGAGCGCCCCGAACTCAAACATCTGGTCACCCAATCTGCCAGCAAAATTGAGAACGCCATGCTTTTGCGCGTCCACCACGCGCTGAGCTTGCGCCTGAACTGGCCCGGCAACGCCATGGGCAGTGAGGCAGATGGCCTGGTGTGTCTGGATGCGCACGGCCAGGTTACCGGCAGCAACACCATTGCACGCCAGATGGTGCCAGGGTTGGCGACCTTCGATGCACGCCTGGCGCTCGTGAGTGATGTTTTTGGCGTACCGGTGTCGATGCTGTTTGATGTGGCGCGCCGCACCGATGCCTGCCTGGAGCTACCACTGTGGACGGGCCTGCGCCTGCAGGCCCTGGTTGTGATGCCGGCCCACGACGGCCATGCCAGCGCTCCGATCCGGGCGGGCAGCGCTGCCGGGGTGCCGCTGCGCGAGCTCGAGACCGCCCTGATTCACCAGGCCGTCGCCGATGCCCGTGGCAATGTCATGCAGGCCGCCAAAGTGCTTGGCATCAGCCGCGCTACCGTGTACCGCAAACTGGGGCAAAAACCCGCCTAAAGTTGACCCCGGATTTTGGTCAAATATTTGAGCTATTTTTAAATCCAGGAAGCCCTGAATCACGAGTCATGCCATTTCTAAATTGTGTGTACCCTGGCGCGAGGCCGCAGGCTACCATGGTGCGACTGACCGTTTTCATGGTGCCAGCATTTTTGCGGTTTTTTGCTGCCATGATCACTCCGGCAGGTCGGCCATGCCATATCTCGGATCGTTGGACTTTCCGACCTTGACTTCAGCAGGGTTATTATCCGAACCAGCATCGCCACAGGCCGCTTGACCAGGGCAATGTAATGGAGTCGATGATGATGAATTTTGCAATTCTGCACAACCAATCGATCGCCAGCCTGCTGGCACTTTTACTCAACCTGGCCATCTGGAGTGTCGCCAGCCCTGCCTGGGCCCAACTGCATCCGGACCTGGGTGCCGGCCTGCAACAATGGGCCAGGTCGGGTAGCCCGCAGCCCCCGGACAACGTATTTCGCATGCTCGACCTGGTCGGTGAGACGGAACACGCGACAGGTGGCGAAAAGAAAATCCGCGAGGCCTTCCTGGCGGCGGTACGCAATGCCGGTCAGGCCAGCGGCAAAGACGCGGCCGCATTTGAGTCAATGGTGCTCGAAACACTGGATCGCAAACGCTACAGTGCCGTGCAGGCGGCACTACAGCAGGTGCTCAGCGGACAGCACAGTGACGGCATTGAGGCCGTGATCCGCACCGGGTCATCGGGTTTGCGCCACCAGCAACTCGCTGGCCAGGGTGGCGCGCCGGGCTACAACCTGCTGTTTTCAGACGACGACATTTCGTTCGTCGGATCCAAGGCGGTGCAGGCGGCCGGCCAATTCAACGCGCTACTGCGTGCCAATGGCCTGGCCAGGCTCAAGGTCAGGGCGTTTGACCTGGCAGAGCTGAAAAACATCCGCCGAATCGACCTCACGGCACTCAACCTGATGGACCCGGAAAAGTTTTTGGGTGAAGTCGGGATGACTGGCATCGGCACCGAAATGGTGACCAAGGGCGCGGTGGTGGCGCAACGCAGCGGCAATGCGCTGGTAGGCACAGCCCAGCCGCTAAGCGCCTTCATTGAGGCCAAAAAGAGCCACATGTTGACCGAGTTGCTCGACGACAAGGCTTTCAGCGCAGCGGCCAAAAAATACGGTGCGCTGACCATGGTCGGCAGCGCCGAGCGGCAGATCAACGGGGTACATGGCGGCTGGGACAAGCTGACCGACTCCGACAAGGTGAAGTATGTGTTGCGCCAGCGCAAGGCCCTGCTCGAATCGGGCGCGCTGACCCTGGTCGCCGACTACGGAGGATCCAATGCAGCAGCCGAAATCGTCTGGCTGCAAAAGATCAAGGGCAGTGCGCTGTCAGCCGGCGACCAGGTCATTCTGAGTGGCATGCGCCAGGAAAACATCCGGCTGGCATTTCAGGAAATTCCGCTCAAGCTCAACCCTATCCTGCAGGCCGCCGAACGCAGCGGCACGCCGTTGCTGGGTGACATGCGGGTGCGCAAGATCATGGACGAGCTGACCGCCGGCTTTGCCGTGATGCGCGA
>JAIFMA010000197.1 GCA_020048795.1 Rhodoferax sp. | reverse complement strand
GGAATGCTCGCCGGCGTACGCGTGTCGGATTCTGATTTGGGCTGAGGTGCCGAGAATTGAGCATTCAACACCCCCAGCGGCAAACCCTCGGTACTGAGCGCAAAGGTTGAATGCAGGTGCAGCCCACGGGTTTGGGCACCGGTCTGGTTTTTACTCAGCACCCCCAGACCGATGCACTGCTCCAGACGGTTGTAGTTCAGGTCAGTGCCGTCCTGGATGCACAACACGGTGGGTTGCGCCATCATGCGTTGCACGGTGCGCTGGCGGTGCGGTGCCAGAATGGCTGGCGCGTTCAGAGCCGAATCATCGGGCTTGTCGTGCGCCCGGGCATGGCACCCAGTGCCTGGGCGCTTGATACGAGGCGATCAGCCAGACGGCTGTCGCCGAGCTCGGCACCGCCAAACTCTTGTGCGGCCCATTGGTCGGCATCCAGCCCTTGGCCGATTTCCAGCGGCTGCAAACCCACTGGCTCAGCCACCCCCATCTTGGCGCGCCACTGGGCATCGATGGCATAAACGTAGATGGTTTTGACGGACTTGGCTGCTTTGTGCGCGCGGTCCTGGCGGCCACGACCCTGGGTTTGGCCAATGGCGCTCCAGTTGGTGGCCTTGTAGCAGGTGCCCAGGAAGTGCTCGGTATCGACAAAACTCTCTATCAGCCAGGGCCGGTAGCCGTACTGGGTCTCAAAATCTGTGTCGACCTGGCGCAACACCATGCCCAGCACGGTGGAGGCCAGGTTGTGGCAGTGCACTGAGGTACGCAGCAAAAAGCGGCTCATGCCCAGGATGCGCTGCAGATGCTGGCGGTGTTGGTCCGTGTCCCAACCGATCCACTGGTCACGCTCACGCAGCTTGAGTGCTGCTGCGCTGAAGGCAAAGCCACCGAGCCAGCCGTGTTGTGAGTCGATGAGGTAACGCAGTTGGCAGCCTACCAGTGGGCCAGCACCTTGGGGGTGTTCGCATACATCAAATCAACACTGTCCACCTTGATCAAGCGCAGCCCTTGTAGGGCACCAACAACCCCGGGTACATCAACTGGGTCGGGTACCGCAAGCTCCAGGCGACGTGGGCTTTTGATGGTTTTGGGCATGTTCGAGGTGGGCAGGACGAAGTGCCCGGCACGCTCCAATTCCCGCAGTGCTTTGTTGCAGCCACCAATTTGGTGATGTCCGCGTGCATCATGAAAGCGATTTCTGTGGACGTTGCTGGCGAGCTGACTGCGAACGATATTGATCGCTTCGGGCTGCGCCAGGGTTCGCTTGATCTGGTTTTGTTGGTGCATCCCTGCAGGATAAGCAGGATGCTCAGAAAAGTTCAGCTTTATCTGGGGGTACTGGGCAGGCCTAGCCACTGCCCACCGGCAGTTTGTTTTACGGCGGGCAGACTGCTCAAAAGCGTCGTTAACTTGTGATAAATTTGGTTCCGGCAACGATGAAAAAATTGTTATTCATCGCCCAAGCGGGTGAACACCAAGTCCTATTGTTCCGACGTGTCACCTTTTTTTGTGGAAATCTACTTTGGATTGGATATTTCGATGAAAGCAAAACTAAAAACTGGTCTCTTTTGCGTTTTGGTGTCGTTGCTGGCCTGTGGCCCGGCTTTGGCCGACTCTGATGATGTCAAGTGGGTAGCCCAGTGCCTCAAGGACAACAAGGACGAAGGTGCCAAGCTTGAGGTGGTCACCAAGTATTGCACCTGCATGAATAACAAAATGGGTGCTGACGAGACTCGCACCATCACGGTCTGGGAAAAAGCCAATCCGCAGGCCCGCAAAGCCTGCGAAAAAGAAGCCGGCTGGAAGTAAGCCGAGTATCGCCGGGCGGACACCCGCGCCTGGCCCAGCCTTACAAGATATCACGCATGGCCATCGAGCTGTCGGCGCTGCCACCAAAGCGGGGGGCCGCGGCTGTCGCTATTGATGCTGAGTTGCGCAACTGTCAGGAATGCCCATCGGCCACAGGCAGCCACCTGGTCAAGGCGGCTTCCAGAGCATTTTGGGCAATGGGCTTGGTCAAAAAGTCATCCATACCAATCGCCGCGCAGTGCTGGCGGTCTTCTTCGAAGGCATCCGCCGTCAGCGCCAAAATCGGCAGACGCGGGCGCTGCTGCGCAACTTCCCATTGACGAATTTCTGCGGTGGCCTGGTAGCCGTCTTGCACTGGCATTTGCAAGTCCATCAGGATCGCGTCAAACGCCAGCGTGCGCGTGGCCGCCACCGCTTGCTAACCATCGTGGACCATGGTGACCCTCAACCCAAGCTGTGCCAGCAGCGACTCGATCACCATGCAATTGACCAGGTTGTCCTCGGCCACCAGCACATGCCCACGCGGCTTGGCATCGCTGGGCATCAGGCTGGCGGGTTGTGCCTGGCGGGTGTCTGGCGTGCCCACGGCACGGAGCGCAGGCACCCGAAACCAGAACCTTGAGCCCACACCGGGCGCGCTGCTGACCCCGACCTCACCACCCATGGCTTTGGCCAGGCTGGCGACAATCGACTTCAGGGTGTCAAAACTGCGCCCGGCAGCGTCGGCAGCATTCTCACGCACCCGGCTTAAAAAAGCCGCTGGGTCGGTCGACTGGTGCGTGGCAGCATTAAGCACGTCCTAGTCAATGCCAACCCTGAGTGCATCCGGCTGTAGCTGCCACTGCTGCATGAAGCGCTGGTTGGACGACTCCACTGCGCCGGTGGTGTTGACCACCAAAATGCCATCGGCTGTGGCTTCTGTGACGGCACGTTCCAGCGAGGCCACGCGTCGTAGGTCTTGCACCAGTTGGGGCACCGGCAACATCACCAGCCCAATGAACTAACTGGTCAGGACTGAGCCAGTGAAGTAAGGCGCTGGTGCCAGTTGCAAGGCGCTCAACACGATGTAGCTCAGCCACACCAATAAATACCCAGCCCCAAAGAGCCAGCCGGCACGCGCATTCACCACCACCGTCAGCATCACCGTCATGGCCAGCGCCGTCACGGCTGTCACCGGCGGCAAGCCCGCAAACAGCAAAAAAACCAGCAACAAAAAAAAGGAAGCTGGAAAACCAGCGCAGGTATTTTTCAGGCTGACCACGCCGGTTGGTGCGCATGGCTGCCACGATGCCCAGCATCAGCAGCACCACGGCCACGGCCGAGGTAAGCTTGCGGTGAAACACAAAAGGCATGCCAATCACCAAAAAAATGGCGCAAACCATCAAAAAGATGCGATAAAACCGCTCCAGCAGGCCGACGCTGGTGACATGACTGGCACCACTATGGCCACCTGAATAAGACAGGACTTGTGCCGCACCTGTTGTGCGCTCGGAGGGGGTCTTGTGGCCTGGATGGCACCTCGTCTGCAATTGACTTGGCTTGCATGGTGGATTTTGATGTAAATGACATTTTTGGCTGCCAGCCCTTTCTGAAAAAGCGCTTGCAGCTATTCACCTGATAGCGATTTTCTGCAGGCAGTGACTGTGCTTGAATCATTGCCGTCAAAGTTTGAAGAACGCCAAGATGTGCTGCAGTTGCTCCACCTGGCCACTCAACTCTTCACTGGTGGCGGCCAGCTCTTCGGAGCTGCTGGCGTTTTGCAATTACTGACAGGTTTGGCAGGAAACGCACGTGGTAGCTGATTGAATAGGGGTGCGTTAGCCCTTGACAGCGCCCATGGTCAAACCCTTGACGACGTACTTCTGGAAAATCATCGTCAGAACGATGGCCGGTGCCATGATCGCCACGGCTGCAGCCATCACGCCACCCCAGTCAACTTCGGCATAAGACAGGAAGTTATAGACGGCAATCGGCAGGGTCTTGGTCCGCTCCATGCTGAGCACTTGGGAGAACATGAAGTTGTTCCAGGAAAAGATGAACGACAGCGTGGTTGCCGTGATGATGCCCGGGCCCGACAGGGGCAGGATGATTTTCAAAAACGCCATCTGTCGTGTGGCGCCGTCAACCATGGCCGATTCTTCGAGCTCGGGTGGAATGGTGCTGAAATAGGTCGACATGATCCAGACCACAATCGGCAGTGCAATCAGCATGTGCGAGAGGATCAGCGCCACATAACTGTCCATCAAGTCCAGGCGCGAAAAAATGATATACCAGGGCATCAGGAAGGAAATACCGGGCATCAGGCGCGCCAACAGGATGAACAGCGCGAGCTTTTTCTGCGCAAAGCGCGAAATTGAGTAGGCCGCCGGCAGTCCAAGCAGCAACGACAGGCCAACCGCCATCGCGCCGACGATGGTCGAGTTCAAGAAATACTTCAGGAAGTCCTGTTCCTCAAAGACCTTGCGGTAATTCTGCAGCGTGGGCTCAAAAAACAGCTTGGGTGGCCAGGAAATGATGTCCACCTGGGTCTTGAACGACGAGGTCAGCATCCACAGGAAGGGAAACAGCACGATCAGCGCAATGAACAGGACCAGCAGGTAGAACAGGATGTTGGTGATGAGTTTGTTATTCATGGCAGCCGCCTTTAGCTTTCACTGGATGCACGCAGTTTCATGATGCCCAGACTGCACAGCAGCACGACCAGGAACAGCGCCACCAGAATGACCGACGACTGGCCCATGCGGAAATACTCAAAGCTGTACTTGAAACCCATGATGTTGAGCGTCTCCGATGCATAACCGGGGCCGCCGCCGGTCATCGCAAAGATGATGTCAAAAGTCTTCAGCGCGTCGATCAGGCGCAGAATCATCGCCGTCAGAATGACCGGCATGACCATCGGGATGGTGACATAACGCAGAATCTGCCACTCACTGGCACCGTCCACGCGCGCCGCTTCAACCGGCTCTTCCGACAGCCCGGCCAGGCCGGCCAGCACGATCAGTGTGATCATGGGTGTCCACTGCCAGACATCGACCAGCACCAGCGATGCAATCACGGTGTTTTCGCTCGACACCCAGCGCCCTTGCGGCAGCCCCAGCGAATTGAGTGCGAAATTGAGCAGGCCGATGGTCGGGTCGTAAAAAAGATTGAAGACGATACCTACCGCGACCGGCGTGGCCACCAGCGGCAGCAGGAGCAACAGCTTGGCGATACTCTTGCCGACAAAAGCGCGGTTCAGAATCAGCGCGATGGCCACACCCAGCACGACCTCAATCGCCACGGCAAACAGCGTGAAAGTGAAGGTACGGCCCAGCGCTTGCAGAAAGCGTGGTTCGGAAAACACGCGCAGGTAACTGTTGAGACCGACAAAAGAAGGCTCCATTCCCGAGGTGAGATTCCAGTTGGTAAAGCTCAGGTACAGGGTGTAGAGAATCGGAAACACCATCAGCAACGCGATAAAAACAATGGCCGGAAGCGGAAACAAAATCCGCAAGTTCCGTTCGGTAAAGCTTGACTGAATCATGGCGGGCCTTCTAGGCGAATGTTCTGTTGAGCAATCTCTTGACCTGGCAAGCGCGCTGTCCGGCAGGGCTCTTATTTGCCGTATTCGCCGCTGTCCTGCAACAGTTCGTTGACCCGTTTGACTTTTTCCTGGGCCAGCTGATCGAGCTTCGCTGAAGTGCCTTTGGTGTTGATCGACTCGATGACCAACTCACCAATCAGATCACGCGCTTCGCCCACGGCGCTCATGTAGGGCCGATCCACCGGTGTGCCGTTTTTGGCAGCAAAAACGCGTGTCTGGATCAGGGCGGGATTCATCTTGCTGCGCACCACCTGGTCGTCCCACACCGATGAACGTGCCATGGTGATGTTGCCCATCATGCCTTTGATCGCCATTTC
>JAIFMA010000098.1 GCA_020048795.1 Rhodoferax sp. | reverse complement strand
CAATGGCCGCCATATCGTTTGGGAACTGCGCCACGGCGGCCTTCAGGAAAGCCTGGTAGAGGCTGGCTGAGCCCTTGAAATAACGATCCGTCGCGGCCTGCTGGCAGGCTTTCAAGTCGGCAACAAGCGCTGTTTTCACGGTGTTCTTGACGCTTTCAGCAAACTCGCCAACAAGGGCGGTAAGTCGGTCACCATGTGCGGCTTGTGCACCACAGGCACCCCACTGAGTGCAAAACTGTAAGGTCCGAGCTGGGGCACATCGAGAGAGGTCAGCACGATCAAATGGTTGTTTTTGAACTGCGGGTGAGATCGCAAGGTGGTGATCAGGGTTGCCCCATCAATGGAGGGCAACAAAATGTCAATGATCAGCACGTCGGGTTGCAATTGCCCGGCCATCGCCAAGCCCACAATGCCGTCACCTGCCACATGCAGCGCCACATCGGGGAATTCTTGCTTGAGCAGCAATTTGACCAAATTCTGAAAATGAATGGAATCCTCGATCAAGAGCACGCTGCCATTCTTTGCGGACGCCAAAGCTGCGGCTTGGGACGGGATGAAGTTGGCACGATCATCCGAACCGCGCGCCTGCCACTTTTGAACCGATTGGCGCGCAATGCGCCGGTGCCCACCAGGTGTGCGCCAGGCCTCCAGCTCGCCCCGATCCACCATCAGTTGCACCGATCGCACTGCCAACCCAAGCTGGCGCGCGACCGATCGGGTGGTCATGAAGTTGAGGTCATCGGTGTCGGTTTCTGGCTGGTGCACGATTTCATTTTATAGAGAAATTAACCCATTTTGCCCACTACTTTTTATCACTTTTATCAATATAATGATTTTTCTTGCAAATTGCCTGACCAATCAACAAGGCTTTGTGGAGCCCACGATGGATTTATCAAACTGCACGGCCTTGGTGGTGGACGACTTTTCCACCATGCGCCGAATTGTCAACAACTTGCTGCGCGAGGCGGGTTTTGGTCATGTTGCCGAGGCCGAAGATGGCACCGAGGCGCTGCGCAAACTGGAACACGACAACGTTCATTTTGTGGTCAGTGACTGGAACATGCCGCGTATGAACGGCATTGAATTGCTCAGAGCCGTTCGCCGCTCTGACAAACTCAAAAATCTGCCATTTCTGCTGGTTACGGCAGAAGGACACAAGGAAAACATCGTTGAAGCGGCCCAGGCGGGTGCGGATGGTTACATCCTCAAGCCGTTTACTGCAGCAACGTTGACACAAAAAATTGAGGCGATTTTTAAGCGCAAGGGACTATCATGAACATACCCCCACCACCTGCGGCAGTCAGTGCCGAAGAAACTTTTGAGCGGCTTGGCCGCATTACCCGGCAATTGCACGAAGCCATGACCGAACTTGGGCTGGAGCAGGGTTTGCTGGCGGTGACGCAAGAGATTCCTGATGCCAGGGATCGCCTAAGCCATGTGGGGCAAATGACCGAAGTGGCTGCCAATAAAGTGCTGAATTTGATAGATTTGGCACAGCCCAAATGCCATCAGTTCAAATCCAGGAGTGACTGCTTTTTGCAGGTTCTGCGCCACCTGCAAAGCGGACCACCCCCGGGCAAGGACGACATCCATGGCTTGATCCTGGCCAGCGAAGAATTTGCCCAGCAGTCCAGTACCTTTGCACAAGACCAAAGCGGCGTGTTGGGCGACATCATGATGACGCAGGACTTTCAGGACTTGTCGGGCCAGATCATCAAAAAAGTGATTGACATCATCAGCCTGACAGAGCAGCAGTTGCTCAACCTGCTGATGAACAGTGCACCCGAGCACCTGGCGGCCTGCCGCCCCAGTTCAGACCTGGCAGGCCCACAGGTACCCGACAAGGCGCTCAAGCAAAACGATGTGGATGACTTGCTGGCTTCGCTCGGTTTTTAGCGGCAGCATTATGGCAACACCAAGGGAGAAAAAAATAAATGACTCAAAAATCAAGGCTTCAATGGAGCCCGGCTTTGGCCACCGGCATTCGGTCGATTGACCAGCAACACGCCGAATTGTTCTCACGTGCCAATGAGTTGATCGGTTTGCATCTGGCAGGGCGGTCCACCCAGGCGCTCGATGAGTTGCTGCCTAGCCTGAAAATCTACGTGCTGTTTCACTTCAGCGAAGAAGAGGCGCTGATGGCACAGGTCGCCATTGGCACCGAGTTGGAGCGTCATCATCTGGCATCTCATCACACGTTCGCCCAAAAAATAGAGGCGCTGGTGTTACGCCGGGCAAGCGAAGCTGACGCCGCTATAGCTGAAGAGTTGGGCCATTATCTGGTGCATTGGCTGAGCGCTCACATCGCTCACGAAGATCAGAAAATAGCCCGTCTGTTGCTGGCGCAGGACGCAACAAGGGCCTGGCCACTTCAAAAACAAGCGTCAAAAAACGACCTGGTTCAGGTGTTTTTCGATGCCTGCCTTGACGCTGTGGTTCAAATGGACGAGTGTGGCCACATCACCGGCTGGAACACTGCGTGCGAACGCCTATTGGGCTGGTCTGCCGACGAAGTCATTGGCAAGGTGTTTTGCGACACGATGTTGCCACTACAGCATCGGATGAACCTGGAAAGCGCATTTCGGCTGGCGCAACGGCACGGCGAGCCAAGCGTGCGCATGGAAACAGGCGCCCTGCACCGGCGCGGCCATGAATTGCCGATCGAGATCACCTTGACAGCGATCAACGGTCAAACGGCTGCCATGCGCTGTGCGTTCATACGTGACATCAGCGAACGCCATCAACTTGAACACGATCTGAGCCTGGCCCGCTCTTCTTTTGAATCACTGGAAGGCATGGTGATCATTGACACCCACATGATGATCTTGAAAGTCAATGTGGCGTTTTCAAATATTACTGGCTACAGCGCCTCTGAGGCGGTCGGCAAAAAATCGGCCATCACGCGCGCCGGCCAAGCTGATTTGATGCGGTTCTGGGCGCTGACAAACCGTTTGCCCACCGAGATGTTCTGGCGTGGTGAAGTCACAGACCGGCGCAAAAGCGGCGATATCTATGCGGCGCACCTGAGCATCATGGCTGTGGCCAGCAAGCCGAATCAAGTCACGCACTATGTCATCGCGTTTACTGATTTGAGTGAAAGCCGCAAAGTCGAAGATCGCCTGCATCATTTGTCGTTTTATGACCCGCTGACTGATCTGCCCAACCGCTTTCTGTTGTTTGACCGCTTGCAGCAAGCCCAGATCAGTTGTGAACGCAACAAAACGATTGGCGCTGTGCTGTTGCTTGACCTGGATGACTTCAAAAGTCTCAATGAGGCACTGGGACACCAGATGGGCGACCTGATGCTGGTCCAGGTGGCCCAGCGCATCAAGACCTGTCTGTATCCTACTGACACACTGGCGCGCTTGGCGGGAGACGAGTTTGTGGTGGTGCTTGAAGCGCTGGCTACCCAACAGACAAGCGCCGCAGAGAAGGCCGAAATGGTGGCCAGTCGCATCATTGAAGCGTTTGATCAGCCCTTTGTCCTGATGGGTCACAGCCATCCCGCCTCTGCCAGCATCGGCATACGATTGTTTGAAGACTCGAGTGTTGAAGCGTCGACCTTGGTCACCCACGCTGAAACGGCCATGTACCGGGCCAAGGAACTCGGATGCAACTTGATTCGTTTCTTTGACTCAAGCACCCAGGAAGTGCTGCAGACCCGGTTCATGCTCAATGAATGGATGCGCCAAGGCCTGCCAGACCAATTCACACTGCACTATCAGATTCAAACCGATCATCAGGGCTATTTCTTTGGTGCTGAGGTGCTGCTGCGCTGGCAGCATCCTGAGCAAGGCCCGATTTCGCCGGCCATGTTTATTCCCCTGGCTGAAGAAACGGGATTCATCATTCAAATCGGCACCTGGGTTCTGCAAACCGCTTGCCAGCAACTGGTGCAATGGTCAACTTGCCCGGATATGCGCCACCTCACCCTGTCAGTCAACGTCAGTGCCAAACAGTTTCATCAAAAAGACTTTGCCCAGTGCGTGTTAACCACGCTGGCACAAACCGGTGCCAACCCAGCCTTGCTCGAATTGGAGCTGACTGAGGGCATGATGGTGCGCGATGTAGACACTGTGATTGCAAAGATGCAGGTGCTCAAACGCCATGGTGTGCGCTTTGCCCTGGACGACTTTGGTACGGGCTACTCATCGCTGAGTTATCTGCGACGCCTTCCGCTGGACAAGTTGAAGATTGATCAGTCGTTTGTGCGTGGTCTGCAAGATGACCCCAGCAACGCCGCCATCGTGCGGGCCGTGATCACCCTGGGCCAAAGCCTTGACATTGCCGTGATTGCCGAGGGTGTCGAGACGACTGAGCAGTGCCAGTTTTTGCAGACCAACGGTTGCCGGGAGTTTCAAGGCTATTTTTTTGGCAGGCCGATGGCGCTGGAGGTTTGAAAACAAGATGAGGATGTCATGGCTTATCAAATCACAGGTGAAAAATTTGGCGTCTATACCAAGTATTTCGGGTTTGTCACTGGCGAGGAGTTTCTGCAATCGGTGTTCCCTGGCCAGAGTGACCCTGAGTTCGAACGATGGCGCTATTTCATCAAAGACTTTTTGCAAGTCACCGGTCACAGTGTTGGGCCGAAAGATATCAAAGTTGCCGCCATCCACGGGCTTGGCGCCGAGATATCCAATCCAAATATCAAAATTGCCATCGTGACTGCGGATCAAGGCATACACGATCTGGTCACAGGTTTCACCGCGCTGACGCACTACCCGGTTGATTTTTTCGACACGGTTGCGGATGCAAGAGTCTGGATGGGGCAACTTGCAAATGTTTAGGCAGAACAAGTGACAGAGCTTCTATGCACCTGGTTTTGCAACACCACAGACATCAGCTTGCTGGGCGAGTTCCAGACCGCAATCACGCCATGGGGGCAGATGTTGGCGCAAAGCCGGTGCGTCCGTGGCTCCACCATTCTGGGCGATGGTGATGCGGTGCCGATGCTGGTTGCGCCGTCGCTGGTACGCCAGTCCATGGTCAAGGGTGGGCAAGGGCGGCCAGAACATGGGCGACTGGCTTGAGTGCCAGACTGGCTTTGAAACACTATGTTTTCAGTAGCTGCTTACGCAAGTGGATAGAGGGCTAGAGGGCTAAAAGGCTTGAAAGAGCAAGCCAACAGGCGGCTTGAGATGGTTCGATGGTTAGATGGTTCGATGGTTCGATGGTTATTAAAACAGTTTCCAAAGGGGTATTGAGATGTTTGCAAACATGAAAATTGGCTTGCGCTTGACGCTGGGTTTTGCCATGGTGCTGCTGCTGATGGCGGTGCTGGCGGCAGTAGGTATCAATGGGATGTCAACGGTACAGAATCAACTTGACGATATCGTCCAGGACAACATGGTCAAGATCAAGCTCAACACAGATATCTCAGAGTCTGTTCACATCGTGACACGTATTACCCGCACCATCATTTTGGTGACGGACGAGGCGGGAATGAGCGCCGAGAAGAAAAAGCTCGACAGCGTACGCCAAAAGTACAACGAGGCCTGGGAGGCGCTGGACAAATTGCCCGCCAGCGAAAAAGGCAAAGCCGCCCGCGCCAAGATCAAAAATGCCGCCGCCGAGGCGCGCCCCTTGACCGACAAGGTGCTGGATCTGGCGATGGCCAATAAAAACGACGAGGCCTTGAAACTCTTGATGAGCCAAGCCGCCCCCGCTGCCCAGAAATGGCAAGAGGCCATTGAAGAAAACGTGACTTTGCAAGAAGAAAACACAAAGAACGATGTCGCTTCCTCTCAAAAAAGCTACGACTCGGCCCGCACCCTGATGCTGACGCTGGCCGCAGTGGCCATTGCCTTGGGCTCCTTGACCGCCTGGGTACTGACCCGCTCGGTCACTGTCCCGGTGAACGAAGCCCTCAGAGTGGCCAACCGCCTGTCAGAAGGTGACCTGACCGTGCGCATTGACAACCCTTCCAAGGACGAAACCGGCCAGATGTTACAAGCCATGAGCAACATGATCACCAAGCTTAGCCAGGTGGTGACCGATGTGAATGGTGGTGCCCAGGCCCTGGCCAGCGCCTCGGAAGAAGTCAGCGCCACAGCACAAAGCCTGAGCCAGGCCGCCAGCGAACAAGCCGCCGGCGTGGAAGAAACCTCCGCTTCGATTGAGCAAATGACCAGCAGCATTGCGCAGAATACCGAAAACGCCAAGATCACCGACGGTATGGCCAGCAAGGCGGCGAAAGATGCAGTAGACGGTGGCGAAGCCGTCAACGCCACGGTAGACGCCATGAAACAGATCGCCAAGAAGATCGGCATCATTGATGACATCGCCGCGCAAACCAACCTGCTGGCCCTGAATGCCGCCATTGAAGCCGCCCGTGCGGGTGAGCATGGCAAGGGCTTTGCCGTGGTGGCCGCTGAGGTGCGCAAACTGGCCGAACGCAGCCAGGTGGCTGCCCAGGAGATCGGCGAAGTGGCTGGCAACAGCGTTGAGTTGGCCGAAAAAGCTGGCCGCCTGCTGGCCGAGATCGTGCCGAATATCCGCAAAACCAGTGACCTGGTGCAAGAGATCACCGCTGCATCGACCGAACAAAGCAGTGGTGTGGGTCAGATCAACTCGGCGGTGAGTCAACTCAACCAGACCACCCAGCAAAACGCGTCCAGCTCCGAAGAACTGGCTGCCACCTCTGAAGAAATGAGTGGCCAGGCCGAGCAATTGCAGCAAACCATGAGCTTCTTCAAGCTTGATGGCTCCGGGCACAGCGCTACCTCATTTGCCGTGCACAAGAGCACCGCCAGCGGCAAAAAACCAGCTGCCAAGGCCGCTAAAGCCAAACCGTCAGCCAAGGTGACAGCAGCGCAGGCACCGGCCTCTGAGTTGGATGAGTCCCAGTTCACCAAGTTTTAAAGGAGCCGGCCATGAGTGCTCTGGTGCAAACCGATAAAAAGCTGTTGCCAGCCTTGACAGCCGCTGCAGCGGCGGTCGAAGAAAAACAGTACCTGACCTTTCTGTTGGGTGGCGAGATGTTTTCCATCAACATCCTGTGTATCAAGGAAATCATCTGGTACGCCAACCTGACCGAAGTGCCCATGATGCCCGCGTGCATTCGCGGCGTGATCAACCTGCGTGGTGCCGTGGTGCCGGTGATGGACCTGTCCAGCCGCTTTGGCAAACCGTCCACGCCAGTGACCAAAAGCACCTGCATCGTGATCATTGAGGTCGAGACCCAAACCGAGGGCGAGCGCCAGAACATGGGCCTTGTGGTGGACTCGGTGCAGGCAGTGCTGGAAATTGCGTCGAGTGAAATTGAGCAAGCGCCCAGCTTTGGCGCCAAGATCAGGCCCGACTTCATTGAAGGCATTGGCAAGGTGAATGGCAAGTTTGTCATCTTGCTCAACGTCAACCGGGTGCTGTCAACGGAAGAAATTGGGCAGATGGGGCAGATGAGTGGTCAGGCCGGGCCCATGTAACAACCCACCATGCCGGGCAAGTCGAGCACACAAGCGATGCCAGCCAGTCAACCCGCCTCCGTCATGCAGGGTCAAAGCCGTGGCTCAGGTCGCGTCCATGCCTGGCGATCTTGGGCTTGGGTTGAAGCCAGTCATGCCACCAGCATCGGTTTGCTGGAGCGGTTTTATGGCATTTTTTTGCTGGTGTGCACCATTTTCTTGACCATTGGTGTGCCGTTTGTGTTTTTCCGCAAGCTGACATCGGCTGTTGTGGTGGTGATTCTGATGCTGGGCATCGTGGCGGCGATGCGCACCAACCGGCGTGGGCAGCCGGAAAAGTCGCTGCTCTGGTTTTCCGGCTTCCTTTTTCTGGTGCTGGTTTTTTTGTTGTTTGGAGGCTTGCCACCTGTCACCGCAGTGACGGCGCTGGCCATGACGGTGATGCTGACGGTGGTGGTGAATGCGCGTGCCGGCTGGCTGTTTGGGGGTGGGTATTTTCTGGCCTGGCTAAGCTACATCGTGTTGAACGCGCTCCAGTTGGCCCCCGCGCCTTACTTTACCGGCTCCATGCTGACCAGTTGGTTCATCGGGCTGGTGGGGGTCTGGCTGGTGATGTTGCCGGTACCCCGGCTGGTGCAAGACCTGCGCCAGGCGGTGTCGCTGGAGCGTGCCGTGATTGAAGCCACGGCCGATGGCATTTTGGTGGTCAACAGCAACGGCGGGGTGGAGTCGTTCAACCAGCGTTTTTTGCAGCAGTGGCAGTTTCAACCCAGTGCGCTCAGGGGTGCCATTGACCAGGGCTTGCTCATGTCGGCAGCGCAGCAACTGAGCGATCCGGCCACTTTTTTAAGCCGGATGCATGACATTGCTGCCGATCCTGCCGGGCGCAGTTTTGACACCCTGAGCTTCAAGGATGGGCGCACCCTGGAGGTCTATTCCAACCCGCAGCACCTTGAGGACGAGATTGTCGGGCGGGTATGGAGCTTTCGCGATGTGACCGAGCGCAAGATCGGAGAAGAAAATTTGCGCCAGGCGACCCAGTTGGCACAGGCTGCCAACCAGGCCAAAAGTCGCTTTCTGGCCACCATGAGCCATGAAATCCGCACCCCGATGAATGGCATTTTGGGCATGGCGCAGTTGCTGCTCATGCCCCATGTCCCAGACGGCGTGCGAAATGATTACATCCGAACCATTTTGTCGAGTGGCCAATCCCTGCTGAGCCTGCTCAACGACATCCTGGATTTGTCCAAAATTGAAGCGGGCAAATTCCAGCTTGAAAGCGTTCCCTTTGCCCCCGATGCCCTGTTGCAGGAAACCTGCAAGCTGTTTGCGGGTGCCGCCCAGGCCAAGGGCTTGCAACTTGAGGGTCAGTGGCGGGGCGTAGCGGGTCAGCGTTATGTGGCCGACGCGCACCGCCTGCGCCAGATGCTGGGTAACCTGGTGGGCAATGCCCTCAAGTTCACCCGTACCGGTTTTGTGCGGCTGCAAGCCGTTGAACTCGAATGCAGCGCTCCATCAGCGCTGCTGGAGTTTTCGGTCAGCGACAGTGGCATGGGTATCGCCGCCGACAAGCTGGATTTGCTGTTCAAGCCGTTTTCGCAAACCGACAACTCGATCACGCGTGAATTTGGCGGCTCCGGGCTGGGTTTGTCGATTGTGGCCAGCCTGGCCAAAGCCATGGGCGGTGAGGTCGGGGTCAGCAGCACGCCCGGTGTGGGCTCAAGTTTCTGGTTTCGGGTGCCTGCGCGCCGTGTTGCAGGCACGCCAGACACCCTCCAGACCGCGCGCCAGGCACAATCCGCCAGCCTGGCACCCACCGATGCCCTGATGCATGGGCATGTGTTGGTTGCCGAAGACAACCCGGTCAATCGCATGGTGATCGAGTCACTGCTGGCGCAGCTTGAGCTCAAGGTCACCGTGGTCCATGACGGCCAGCAGGCGGTGGCAGTTGTGCAAACCGGCGTCGTGTTTGACGCAATCCTGATGGACTTGCAAATGCCGGTGCAAGACGGCTACCAGGCTACCGTAGAAATTCGCCAGTGGGAGGCAACACATCAGCGCCCACGCCTGCCGATTTTGGCCCTGACCGCCAATGCCTTCGAAGAAGACCGCCAGCACTGCGCAGCGATTGGCATGGACGACTTTTTGACCAAGCCGATTGCCCTCGATGCCCTGAAAGTCGCCTTGTCCAGGTGGCTGCCGCTGGACGATGGATCGGTGCCAGGCCAGCCAGCAGGCCTTTAGCTTGACTGAAAATTTATAGATAAATGGGCGGAAGCCCTTACGCAGTATGCGCAAAGCGCTATTGATTCAGGTGCATCCAGATTCATGTTGGACTTTTTGACGCAAAAGCTGAAATAGTGTTGCAACAACGCCAATGCGGTCAGCCCATGCCAGGCTGATCCAGGGTGGACCTTGCATGATCCGTCACACCGTTGTCTGAAAATGCCAAAGCGGTGACAGGCATGCGATATTCTCTACGCATGAAATTCAACCCGTCACCTGCCAGCCCTGACAAAAAGGGACCAAGGTCGCCACGTGTTGTCTTGACGGTCTTTTTTGGCGTGCTGCTGGTGGCTTTGTGGGCGGTGATTGGCTGGGGCATCCAGCGCTCGTATGCCAATGCGGAATCAACGGCGCGCCGCGAGCTGTCCAATTTGTCATGGGCTTTTGCTGAAACCGTCGAAGCATCGGTGAACACCCTTGATATCGCGCTTCAAGACCTGCGTGAGGATTGGTTGAGGGAGCCAGCTCAGTTTGCTGAGCGCGTTGTGTTCAAGCAAAGCCGCCTGGCAAAAGAAGTGGTGTTCGAGGCCGCAATCATTGGCGCAAACGGACGTCTGCAATACAGCAGCCGAGAGCCCCAGGCTGGGCCGATAGAAATGGGTGATCGGCCGTACTTTCAGATTCACAACAACCGTCAGCAAGACAGTTTATTCATCTCCGATCCGGTATTGGGCCGAATTTCCAATCGTTGGTCGATTCTGTTTACCCGGCCGCTGCTTGACCCGAGCGGCCGCTTTGAAGGTGTCATTGTTTTGTCGGTGGCCTCGGATTACTTCATGCGGCACTACGAAACCTTCAATTTTCAGCAGGACAGCACGTCAAGTTTGATGGATCAACACGGCCATGTCTTGGCGCGTTGGCCAACCCCCGATGGGCAGGCCGGTGGAAAAATTGGCATTGATCCACTTTTTGCGGCCATGGATTCATCCGGCCAAGGCTGGATAGAAAAACCATCGGCGTTCGACCAGGTAAACCGGCTCCACCAGTGGCGCAAGGTGCAGGGGCATGACCTGGTTGTGGTGCTGGGGTTTTCGACGCAAAACATGTTTGCTGCACAACACCTTCAGCGCAATGTTTACTTGTTGGCGGGTGTTGCCGGATCCATGTTTTTAATCTGGTTTGGCCTGATATTTATCAAATTGCTGCACCGCAATGAGCTGGCCAGCCACGCGTTGCACCTGAATGAAGAACGCTGGAATTTGGCCCTTGAGTCCGGAGAGCTTAGCGTTTGGGACCTGAACCCGAGCACCGGACAGGTGTTTCGCTTAAGTCGATCGACAGAAATTTTTGGCCATGAATTGCAGGAAACTGAAGCCAGCGCGGACGAATGGGCGTCGCGACTGCATCCGCAAGACTTGTCGCGCACACTTGAACTGGTGCAGGCCTGCCTGAGTGGCACCCAAAGCCGCTATGCAACGGAATACCGTGTGCGGGCAACAGATGGCTCCTGGCGCTGGGCGCTCGACCGTGGCATGGTGATTGGCCGCGACGAGGCGGGGCAGGCACTGCGGATGATTGGCACCCTGAGTGACATCACCACACGGCGCGCAGAGCAACAACAATTGGTGGACAACCAGCGATTTTTGCGCACCCTGATGGATGCCCTGCCCAGCATGGTGGGTTATTGGCGCACTGACATGACCTGCAGTTTTGCCAACCTGGCGTATCAAAATTACTTTCAACGCAGCGCGCAAGCCTTGCAAGATGTGCCGCTAAAGGATCTTCTGGGTGAGACGATTTTCCAGAAGCAACGCCACTGCCTCGAAGCCGCCATGGCCGGTCATGCACAGATGTTTGAAATTGAATGGCCGCAACGTGACGGCAGCATGTGCGTCTTTTGGACGCAATATTTGCCTGACTTAGCGAGCGACGGTCAGGTGCATGGTGTTGTTTCCGTGTTAACCGATGTGTCTTCGATCAAGGCCACCCAAAACACACTTGCGCGGCTCAACCGCCAACTGCTTGAGCGCAACGACAAGACCAAGCAAGCCAGCCAGGCCGAAGCCGCGCTGCTGGCCAACGCACGCCAGGACATTCGTTCCCTGATGAACAGCGTCATCAACACCACTGGGCAGGTTTTGCTCAGCCACCCGGAGTGCCCTGCACGCAATGAGCTTGAAATGCTGGAGCACTCCGCCGAAACCTTGCTGGGGGTGATCGATGAACTGCAGTCTTTCTCAGACATTGAAGCCGGCAGGCTCAACCTGGAAGTCTTGCCGTTTAACCTGGTTGCGTTGGTTGAAGACACGGCGGCCAAGTTGATGACCAGTGTCCAGCAAAAGTTTTTGACGCTGAAGGTGTCCGTCAGCAGTGCCATACCGGTGACCGTGCTGGGTGACCTGGTGTACCTGAGGCAAATCTTGACCCAACTGTTGGGCAATGCCATCAAATTTACCGAACAGGGCGCGGTTGTGTTGGAAGTGGCCTTGGTCAGCCTGAACGATAAAACCGTCAAGTTGCAATTTGATGTGCGCGACAGTGGCATTGGCATCGAACTGGCTCGACAAAAGCTGGTTTTTGAGCCGTTCTGGCAAAAGATCGATGACACCGGCCAGCCGCCACTCAAGCCCACAGGAACGGGATTGGGCTTGAGCGTTGCACGCGACCTGGTGGAACTGATGGAAGGCCAAATCTGGGTGAACTCCTGCCCCGGTCAAGGTAGCACCTTTTCGTTCACGGTCAAGCTGGGTGTGCCCCACTCGTCTGGCCCTTCGACTGGCACGGCCAGACTGTCAAACCCTGACACCGACATCACAGATGTCCACACAGCCTTGCAGCCATCAACCCAAGGCATCAGCCTGGACGTGTTGCTGGTGGACGACTACCCACTGAATCAGACCTACGCAGCGGGTCTTCTGGCGTTTATGGGGCACCGTGTGACGGTGGCCAACAATGGCCAGGAGGCGGTGGACTGGGTCCGCCAAAAGGACTTTGATCTGGTGCTGATGGACTTGCAAATGCCGGTGATGAACGGACTGGAGGCGACGCGGCAAATTCGATTGAACGAGACAGCCAATGGCAGAGCCAGGGTGCGCATTGTCGCCATGACGGCCTTTGCCCTGCAAAGTGAGGTCGATCAATGTTTTTCGGCGGGCATGGACGATTTTGTCGCCAAACCGTTCACGCCCGAGGATTTGGCCAAACAGCTTGACTTGCGCTTGGATAACAGACAATAAAGCCAACGTTTCACCTCACGGCATGACCCACATGAACACTTTGTCCACGGCAGGCTTTTCGGTTCGCATCATGCGCTTGTGGTGTCTGTTGGTGTGGGTGTTTTTAGTGGGGCTGGCGGGTTGCGGTGATGCTGGCCGCCCAACCATGGCAACTGTGGACAAGCAGCCCGAGCCCGGCGCCGCAGCCAAACCGGCAGCGCCAAAACAAAAAATTGCGCTGGTCATGAAAACGCTGACCAACCCGTTTTTTCTTGAGGTAGAAAAAGGTGCACGGCGCGCTGAAGGTGCGTTGGACATTGAACTGGTGGTCAAAACGGCAGCCCAGGAGACCTCCATCGAGCAGCAAATGTTGATCATTGATGACCTGATCAAAGCCGGGGTCAATGCCATCGTGATTACGCCAGGTGACTCGCAGCGCTTGATTCCGGTGCTGAAAAAGGCCGCTGCTGCGGGCATCAAACTGGTCAATATCGACAACCGGATTGATCCTGAGGCACTCAGGCTTGCAGGAATGGCTGGCATTGCGTTTGTGGGTGTGGACAACGAAAAGGCGGCGCATGCGGCGGCCAGTTTGATTGCCAGCGGGGTCAGGCCGGGCACCCAGGCAGCCATCATCGAGGGCATTCGCAGCGCCCATAACGCCAATGAACGCATGATGGGTGCCAAACGTGCCTTTTCTGAAAACAAGGCGGTCAAGCTGGTCGTGTCCGAGACCGCTCATTGGAAAATTGACGAAGGCTACCAGGTCGCCAAACAATTGTTTGCCAGGCACCCTGACATCACCTTGTTGTTTGCTGCCAATGACATGATGGGGCTTGGCGCCCTGAAGTATCTGCAAGAAAGTCGGCGCAGCACCGTCAAGGTGGCCGCCTATGATGCGATGGCCGAGGCGGTGGCAGAGGTTAAAGCCGGGCGTTTGGCGGTGACGGTGGATCAACAGGCTGCAGAGCAAGGATTTCAGGGTGTCATGCTGGCCACGCGCCTGATCAAGGGCGACACCGTGCCCGAGGTGACGCTGATCGAGACCCGGCTGATTACAACCAGTCAATTCAAGAAATGAAGTGGCCCATCAACATCACGGGCAAGCTGGTTGGTTACCTGTTGATTGCTGGCAGCGTGCCACTGCTGGTGTACGGTATCAGCGTATTTTTTGTGGCCCGCAACATCGTCATCGGGCAAGCCAGCACCTACCACCAGCGAATTGCGTCAGATGTGGCGGCTTATTTCGAGCTTTACCGCAGCCAGGTGGAGGACCTGGCAGCCAGTGTTGTTGGCAACGAAGCGGTCATTGACGCACTGTTTGAAGTTGATCGACAGTCGGCGGGCAGTTATGCCATGCTCAATGCGCGCGCGCAGATTGGCTATTTGCTGAACAATTTTGTGCGTGTCAAAGGTCTGGTGTCGATCGACCTGTTCTCGCTCAAGGGTAAACACTTTCATGTGGGCGAAACACTCCGCGTCAATGAGGTTGGCATGACGATTGTGAACCAAATGATGCAGGAGAGTGAGGCAGCGCAAGGCGCAGCGTTGTGGCGCGGTATTGATGACAACATCAACACCGCGTCGCCGCAAAAAAAGGTGATCACGCTGACGCGTTTGATGCATCACTTTTCTCCGCAGACCGGCGGTAATCAAACCATTGGTCTGCTGGTGATCAATCTCAGCAATGAAGTGCTCCACGGCTATTTTCAGAGTCAGGCTGCACCCTTGGGTGGCAGGCTGATGGCGACAGACCGGCGTGGCAGGCTGATGTATCACGACAATCCGGCGCTTGTTGGGTTGCCAATGGCACAAGCCTTGCTGGACCTGGCAAGTGATACAGCGTCCACCCATCGATTAAAACTTGATGGTGAGGAGGTGATCGTCACCACCATGGCACTGCCCAATATCGATGGTTACCTTTTTTTTGCCGTACCTCTGGCTTTGCAGACCGATCCGGTGAACCAACTGGCGCTGTCTGGCCTGGTCCTTTTGCTGGCCTGCCTTGCCAGTATTGCCGGGTTGGCACGGTATTACGCCAAGACGGTGGTGATGCCAATTCGAGCTGTTTCCGATGGTTTCCGGCAATTGCAGGCCGAGCCGGAGGCGGTGCACAAGGCATTGCCGATGCCCGAGCAGCAGGACGAAATTACCAGCTTGATTGCCGGGTTTAACGCCCACATCGATTCGCTCGCGGTAAAGCGAGTGGCAGATGCCAGACTCAATCGCATGGAGCAGGCGTCGCTGGAAAGCGCACAAATTCTGCGCGCCGCGATTGATGCCATTGACGCATCCTTTACCGTGTTTGATGAGGCGGACAGACTGGTTTTTTACAACGAACAGTTTCGCCAACTGATAAGGTCTACAGATCAATCAGAGATTTTTGCCATGACATTCGAGGGAATCCTTCGGTCTGGCGCAGAACGCGGGATTTACCCTGAAGCATCGGGCCGCGTGGATGAGTGGGTTGCCGAACGTATGGTGGTGCACAAAAACGATCACATGGATTGGGAGTTGAAACTGAGTGATGGCCGATGGCTGCAAATCATCGGGCGAAAGACGCCCGGCGGACAACACGTGATTTTTGCCACAGACGTGACCCATTTGAAACAAATGCACGAAGCAGCCCTGGCGGCCAGCTATGCCAAAAGTGCTTTCCTGGCGAATATGAGTCATGAAATTCGCACACCCATCAACGCCATTTTGGGCATGGCCCATCTGCTGCAACTTGAAGGTGTGAGCCCGCGCCAAAAAGCGTATTTCGACAAGATTGACACCGCCGCACAGCATTTGCTCGGCATCATCAACAACGTCCTTGACCTGTCGAAGATCGAAGCGGGCAAGTTGGAACTGGAGGAAGTGCCGGTGATGCCGGGCGGCTTGCTGGCCAACGTCGGTGCCATGATGTCTGACCGGGCCAGATCCAAAGGGATCCGGGTCGTGATAGAGGGCCACATATTTACCTCAGCGACTGGTGGGCGATGCCATGCGCCTGCAACAGGCCTTGCTCAACTACGCTTCGAATGCCATCAAATTCACCCAAAAAGGCACGGTGACACTGCGCGCTGATGTGCAAGCCGAAACCATGGATGCCGTTGAAGTGCGCTTTGAGGTGCAAGACACCGGCATTGGCATTGCCCCTGAAGCGATGTCGCGGCTCTTTCACGCCTTTGAGCAGGCCGACAATTCGATGACCCGCAAGTACGGGGGAACCGGACTCGGGCTGAAGATTACCCAGCGGCTTGCCGAATTGATGGGTGGCGCGGCAGGTGCCAGCAGTACACCGGGTTTGGGTAGTGTTTTTTGGTTTACCGCGAAACTGAAAAAATGGGCGTCAGATACCAATGATGTGGATGCCCCGACCGACCTGGCCCATGTTGATGCCAAGACCCTGGTGCAGCAGCGTTACAGTGAAAGCCGCGTGTTGGTTGTAGACGATGATCCGGTCAACCGCGAAGTTGTCCAGCGGCTATTGAAATCGGCAGATTTGGTTGTGGACACGGCGACGGATTGTCAAGATGCTCTTGAACTGACAAGGCAACATCGCTACCGGGTGATTTTTTTGAACTTGCAAATGCCCCAAGTCCAGGGTTCGGACGTGATACAGCAGATACGCCAAATCGGGGGTTACCTGCAGACCCCCGTGATTGGCATGACCGCCGAGGTGCTTGCGCAAGACCCGCTGAACGCTGGTGCCGCCGCAGTGCGTTATCGCCTGACCAAGCCGGTTGACCCGATTGCACTTTTTGAAATGTTGCTAAGCGCCTTGACCGAACTGGAGTTGCCGCAGCGGCCTGTGCCGCAGGCCTGTGCGTGATGGATGTGGGCAAAGCCAGGCCAGCATTTTGAGCCCAATATTGTTGACAGCGCTTTGCCATAGCTATCGTCGGTATCGACAACGAGCGCTGCAAGGGTGGAGCGGGAGGCTTTGCCGCAACGTCACTGCGGCCAGTGTCCTGAGGTGATTCATGCGCCCAAACGCCCGTCACGCAGCGCCAGGGTGTTGGCACCAATGGCTTGCAGCAGCGCGGTATCGTGTGAAATGGCAATGACGGCGATTTGGCGGGCCTGCGTGGCTTCCAGCAACGCCCGCCACAGGCGCGCCTGGGCGATGGCATCGTGCATCGCAGTCAGCTCGTCGGTAATCAGCACCTGAAGCTGGGGCACCAGCGCCCGCACCAGCGCCACCCGCTGTAACTCGCCGCCTGAGAGTTCATGGGGATAGCGGTCCAACCAGTCGGCGCGGATGCCAAAGCGCGCCAGCGTTGCAGCATCGGGCGGCCAGCCTTCGTTGAGGATGCGCCGGATTTTCCAGCGCGGATCAACCGCGGTTTCGGCATGTTGAAACACCACTTGCACCGGGGACGCGCCGACGCTTGAAACGGGTGCACCGTGGAGCCTGACGCAGCCCGAACTGGGTGACAGATAAGCCCCCAAAATGCGCGCCAGTGTGGTTTTGCCGGTGCCCGACGGCCCGCAAATGCCCAATAGCTGACCGGGCTGCAGGCGCAGTGATACGCCGTCGAGCAGCCGGCGCCCGGGACGGCTATAGGCAAACGACAGGTCAACCGCCTCAAACATGGTGGCATCTGACCCGCGTATGCGCCAGTTCCAGCCAGGGCGGCGTGGTGTGGCTGCAGTGGGCGCTGGCGCGCTGGCATTCCTGGCGGTGCAGGCAGCCGGGTGTGCCGGGCGACAGCGGCGTCTGCTGTTCTACAGCGGCGACAAAGCCGTATTCGGGCAGCGCGGCACGCAAGGCTTGTGAATAGGGATGGGTCAGGCCGCCGTTGCCAAACGCGCCGGCTGCGATGATTTCCACCGTGCGCCCACCCTGCAAAATGGCCACCCGGTCGGCAAACCCCAGCACCGCCGACAGGTCATGGGTGATGACCACCACAGTGTGCCCCTGGTCGGCTAAGCCGCGCAGCAGTTTCAGCGCCAGCGCACACACTTGCGGATCCAGCCCGGTGGTGGGTTCGTCAGCAATCAACAGATCTGCGCGCGAAATGGTGGCTATGGCGGTCAGCACCCGGCGCGCCATGCCACCCGAGAGCTGGTGGGCAAACAGGTCCATGGCCTCTTCGGCCAGGTCATAGCGGGCAAATTCCTTGAACACGTTGTGCCGGTCTGCCGCCTGGGTGGCGGCGCTGGCCCCCCAGGCCACCTGGCGGGCAGCGCTGGCCGTGGGGTCGAGCCAGGTGACAGCTTGCGGCACCAGCGCGATGCGCTTGCCACGCAACTGGCGCTGGCGCCTGGCATCCAATGTTTCGCCATCAAAGTCGATGCGCCCGGTCACGCGGGCATTGTGCGGCAGGATGCCCAGCACGGCATGGGCAAACAGGCTTTTGCCCGCACCACTTTGCCCGACCAAAGCCAGCAACTCGCCGGGTTTGGCATCGACATCCACGCCGTCAAGCACCCGCGTTTCGTGGCGTGCCATCAAGCCCTGATAGCGGGTAAAACTGACGCACAGGTCTTGCACATGCAACATGTTTGGTTACTCCTGTGAACGCCGGGGGTCCAGCACCAGCCGCAAGCCGCTGGCCACCCGCTCAAAAGTCAGCACCATCAGCAACAGCGACAGGCCTGGCAGCACGCCCAGCCACCATAGCCCGGCTGTCAGATAACGCATCGATTCGGCCAGCAGCACCCCAATGGCGGGCAAATGCGGCTCCAGGCCAAAGCCCAGAAAAGTCATGCCCGCTTCGTGAAGAATGGCATGCGGAAACAGCAGCACGGCCCCCACCAGCACTTGCGGCAACACCTGCGGCAGCACATGCTGCAAGGCTACTTGCCAGCGGCTGCGCCCAAGCTTGGCAGCAATCGCCACATAGTCTGCCACCAGCAAGGCATGCACCTCGGCGCGCACCACCCGCGCCAGATTTGGCCAGTGCGACAGAATCACGGCAACGATGACGCCACGGGTGCCGCCGCCTGCGGCAATCGAGATCAAAATCAGCAGCACCAGATGCGGCAGTGCCATGGTCAGGTCAATCAGCGCTGCCACACAAAAGTCCAGGTACCGGTGCAGCGCCGACAACACACCCAGCGCCACCGCCAGCAGCGCGGCCAAGCTGGCTGACAGCAAGCCCACCTGCAGGCTGACGGCCAGCCCCTTGAGGGTGCGCACCAGCATCTCGCGGCCCAGCGGGTCGGTGCCAAACAAGTGCGCTGAGTCAGGTGGCAGGGCGCGCTGGCCCAGGTTGCTGCTCAGGCCCCGCTCTGGCAACAGCGCGGCACTGAGGGCAATCGCCAGCAACAGGCCCAAGGCCAGGCCGGCACCCAACAGCGTGCGACCCCGGTTGCTCAGCCACAGTGGGTTCATGCGGCAGCCATGGCTGGGCGGCGCTGGCGCGGGTCCAGCACCCGGTGCAGCAGGTCGGCCAGGGTGTTGCCGACAAACACAAACAGCGTGGCAAACAAGGCAATGCCCAGCAGCAGGGGTGCATCACCGCGGGTGCCGGCCAGCACCGTGGCCTGGCCCAGGCCGGGGTAGGAAAACACGGTTTCAGCCAGAATCGAGCCGCCAAATAACTCGCCCAAATGGGCAAACTGCAGGGTCATGGCGGGTAGCGCCGCATTGCGCAGGCCGTGGCGCCAGGCAATGCGCAGTGGCCCCAAGCCCTGCGAGCGGGCCAGCGTGGCGTAGTCGCTGGCCATCACCTCACGCATCTTGTCGCGCGTGTGCAGCGTCAGTTGCGCCACACCCACCAATGACAGGGTGAGTGCCGGCAGCATCAGGTGCCTGACGCGCTGGCCCCAGGTGACTTCGCCCGGTGCCACCCCGGGGGGCCCGGCGCAGCAAAACGGTGCCCAGCCCAGTTCGATGGAAAACACCACCAAAAACAAAATCGCCA
>JAIFMA010000231.1 GCA_020048795.1 Rhodoferax sp. | reverse complement strand
TCCGGACTCGAATTTGAAGACAACACCATCGGCACCGGAGACATCGCTGTCAAAGGCCAGCAGGTGACTGTTCACTACACGGGTTGGCTGTATCAAGACGGCCTCCAAGGTGCCAAGTTTGATTCAAGCAAAGACCGTGGCAGTCCGTTTGTCTTCAACCTCGGCGCGGGCATGGTCATCAAGGGATGGGACCAAGGTGTGGCTGGTATGCAAGTAGGCGGCGTACGCACACTCATCATCCCCTCTGCACTGGGTTATGGTGAACGTGGTGCAGGGGGCGTCATCCCACCCAACGCGACATTGAAATTTGAAGTGGAGCTACTCGGCGTGCGCTGAGTTCCTGCTTGTCTTCACGCGGTGATGGCCGGTCACCGTCAAGGGCTCAGGCAAAATACCAGCGCGCAGTTGGTGTTTTTACGCAGTGTTTTGGATTCTTCGGTGTCATGTCCATTTTGTGGATCTTGAAATCCTGTCGCAAGCCCTCAAGTCGTGACATCTCAGCATTAATTCCTACTTCGAATGATTGATCCCAAACCGCACCCAGTCGGCCCTGAAACAGCAGCGACGCAAGCACAACCGTCCGAGCCGCAGGACAGCCATCACATCACTGCTGCCATGGCCAATTTCGAAGCTGAGGCGTTGACCAAGTGTCAAGCCGACTTGGCTGAATTGCAAGCCAGGAGTGCCGAATTGGCTGACCAATATTTGCGCGCCAAGGCAGATGCTGAAAATGCCCGTCGGCGCGCCGAAGAAGAAGTTTCCAAGGCACGCAAGTTTGCGGTAGAAAGCTTCGCTGAAAGCCTGCTTCCGGTCATCGACAGCCTGGAGGCGGGTCTTGGTGTCAAAGAAGCCACTTTGGAAACCATCCGTGAAGGTGCCCAGGCGACCCTGCGCCAGTTGTTGGCCGCAATGGAACGTAACAAAGTGCTAGCCATTGACCCTTCAGCCTGCAGCAAATTCGATCCACATTTGCATCAGGCCATTAGCGTGGTTCCATCGGATCAGGATGCCAACACGGTCGTTACCGTGCTTCAAAAAGGCTATCTGATTTCTGAACGCGTGCTCAGGCCCGCGCTGGTCACGGTATCGGCACCCAAGTAAGCCTTCAGTCCGACTTGAAAAAACCCAAGTCATCCGCAAGTTACACATATCTGAAAATTTAGGAGTTCGTCATGGGAAGAATTATTGGCATTGATCTGGGCACCACCAACAGCTGTGTTGCTGTCATGGAAGGCAACACCCCCAAAGTCATTGAAAACTCTGAAGGTGCACGCACCACTCCGTCGATCATTGCTTACCAGGAGGATGGTGAAGTGTTGGTTGGCGCGTCTGCCAAACGCCAGGCGGTTACCAACCCAAAAAACACCCTCTATGCCGTCAAGCGTCTGATTGGCCGCAAGTTTTCTGAAAAAGAGGTTCAAAAAGACATCGATCTGATGCCCTTCAAAATCGCCGCGGCTGACAATGGTGATGCCTGGGTGGAAGTTCGTGGTAGCCGCATGGCACCTCAGCAGGTTAGCGCTGATGTCTTGCGCAAAATGAAGAAAACGGCCGAGGACTACCTGGGTGAAGCTGTCACGGAAGCCGTGATCACGGTTCCTGCCTACTTCAATGATGCACAACGTCAAGCCACCAAAGATGCCGGTCGTATTGCCGGCCTGGAAGTCAAACGCATCATCAATGAGCCAACCGCTGCAGCACTGGCTTTCGGCTTGGACAAAAATGAAAAAGGCGACCGCAAAATTGCCGTCTACGACCTCGGTGGTGGCACATTCGACGTATCCATCATTGAAATTGCTGACGTGGATGGCGAAAAGCAGTTTGAAGTGCTGTCCACCAATGGCGATACTTTCCTGGGTGGCGAAGACTTTGACCAGCGCATCATTGACTTCATCATTGCCGAGTTCAAAAAAGACCAGGGCGTTGACCTGGGCAAGGATGTGCTTGCCCTGCAGCGCCTGAAAGAGGCCGCCGAAAAAGCCAAAATCGAGCTTTCAAGCAGCGCCCAGACCGACATCAATCTGCCCTATGTCACCGCAGACGCGTCAGGCCCGAAACACCTGAACATCAAGCTGACGCGCTCCAAGCTGGAATCTTTGGTTGAAGAGTTGATTGAGCGCACCATTGCACCGTGCCGTACCGCCATCAAGGACGCGGGTGTCAGCGTAGCCGACATCCATGACGTGATTTTGGTCGGTGGCATGACACGCATGCCCAAGGTGCAGGAAAAGGTCAAGGAACTGTTTGGCAAAGAACCGCGCAAGGATGTCAACCCGGACGAAGCCGTGGCGGTGGGCGCTGCCATTCAAGGTCAGGTGCTCAGTGGTGACCGTACTGATGTGCTGTTGCTGGATGTCACACCTTTGAGCTTGGGCATTGAGACCCTGGGCGGTGTCATGACCAAAATGATCACCAAAAACACCACCATTCCAACCAAGTTTGCCCAGACTTTCTCGACCGCTGATGACAACCAACCAGCCGTGACCATCAAGGTCTATCAAGGCGAACGCGAGATTGCCACTGGCAATAAGCTGCTGGGCGAGTTCAACCTGGAAGGCATTCCTCCGGCTCCGCGTGGTTTGCCACAGATTGAAGTGTCGTTTGACATCGATGCCAACGGTATCTTGCACGTGGGCGCCAAAGACAAGGGCACCGGAAAAGAAAACAAGATCACCATCAAGGCCAACTCAGGCTTGACAGAAGCCGAGATTCAGCAAATGGTCAAGGATGCCGAGCTCAATGCTGCTGACGACAAGAAAAAGCTCGAACTGGTGCAAGCCCGCAATCAGGCTGAGGCCAGCCTGCACAGTGTGAAAAAGAGTCTGACCGAGTATGGTGACAAGATAGATGCCAGCGAAAAGGAAAAAATCGAGGCCGCCATGAAAGGCCTCGAAGAAGCCCTCAAAGGCAGCGACAAGGCAGCCATTGAAGAAAAGAGCAACACGCTCATGACTGTCAGCCAGAAACTTGGCGAAAAAATGTACGCCGACATGCAGGCCAAGGAAGGTGCGCAACCCCAGGCCGATGCGGGTGGTGGCGGTGCCCATCAGGCCGGCCCACAGGGCAACCCAGCACAAGACGACAATGTGGTCGACGCAGAAGTGAAAGAAGTCAAAAAGCCCTGAGCACGAGGCTTGATCACTGTTGTTGACACTAGCAACAAACGCCGCGTTGATCGCCCTTTGGCTTCAACGCGGCGTTTGTCTTGAAACCCGGCACGAGTAGAACATGGCTAAAAGAGATTACTACGAGGTTCTGGGCGTTCCCAAAAACGCCTCCGAGGACGAGATCAAAAAGGCTTATCGCAAACACGCGATGAAGCATCACCCCGACCGCAACCAGGGTGATGCAGCCAAGGCGGCCGAGGAAAAGTTCAAGGAGTGCAAGGAAGCCTACGAGATGTTGTCGGACGCGCAAAAACGCGCCGCCTACGACCAGCACGGCTTTGCCGGCGTGGACCCGAACATGCGTGGCGGTCCTGGCGGTGCCGAAGCCTATGGCGGATTTGCCGAGGCCTTTGGCGACATTTTTGGCGACATGTTTGGCCAGTCGCGAGGACGCGCCGGCGGCGGCCGTCAGGTTTACCGTGGCAGTGATCTGAGTTACGCCATGGAAGTCACCCTGGAAGAAGCCGCCAAGGGCAAGGACGCGCAAATCCGTATTCCAAGCTGGGATGCCTGCGACACTTGTCATGGCAGTGGTGCCAAGCCTGGAACCCAGGTCAAGGCCTGCGGTACCTGCGGTGGCAGCGGCTCGGTGCAAATGCGCCAGGGCTTTTTCAGCGTGCAGCAAACCTGCCCCACCTGCCGCGGCACTGGCAAAGTCATTCCTGAGCCCTGCCCGGCCTGCCATGGTCAGGGCAAGATCAAGAAACAAAAGACCCTTGAGGTCAAAATTCCAGCCGGTATTGACGGCGGCATGCGCATCCGCAGCGCCGGCAATGGTGAACCTGGCACCAATGGCGGCCCACCGGGCGACTTGTACATTGAAATCCGCCTGAAAAAGCACGATATTTTTGAGCGCGATGGCGACGACCTGCACTGCTCGGTGCCCATCAGCATCGTCACCGCCACCTTGGGCGGGGAAATTGACGTGCCCACGTTGGCCGGCAAGGCTGCCATTGACATTCCTGAAGGCACACAAACCGGCAAGCAATTCAGGCTACGCGGCAAGGGCATCAAGGGCGTGCGCTCCAGTTACCCAGGTGACCTGTAACCAGCGCAAGCTGCTGCGTGAACTGGACGAATCCCTGAAAAAGGGTGGTGCCAAACATTCACCAACTGGCGACAGTTGGACTGATCGGCTTAAGAGTTTCTTTAGTTAACCTGAAAACATCGTCACCCGGCGGACAGTAAATCCCCCAAAATCATGCCATGCAGCCAACCGGTTGCATGGCATTTTTTCTCAGGTCACCCTCAGGAGAACCGGGCACATGAGCGTCAACATCACATTTCTGGGCGGTGCGGGTACCGTGACCGGCTCCAAGTATCTGATGCGTCACAACGGGCAGTGCCTGCTGGTGGATTGCGGGTTGTTTCAGGGCTACAAGCAACTGCGCCTGCGCAACTGGGCACCGCTGAGCATTGCGCCCGATCAGATCGATGCCGTGCTGCTGACGCACGCTCATCTGGACCATAGTGGCTACCTTCCGCTCTTGGCCAAAGAAGGGTTCTCAGGCCGGGTTTATGGCAGCCATGGCACCCGCGACTTATGCCGCATCCTGTTGCCCGACAGTGGTCATATTCAAGAAGAAGATGCCGCGTTTGCCAACCGCCACGCCTTCTCGAAACACGCCACCGCCCTGCCCTTGTACACACGCCAGGACGCACTCGACGCCCTGCCTCTCATCAAGGCCATGGACTATGGCAAAACTTTTTCACCCATCCCCGGCTGGAAAGCCACCTTATCTGCGGCAGGCCACATTTTGGGAGCTTCCAGCATCTTGCTGGAAGTGGCGGACCGGCGGATCCTGTTCTCGGGCGACCTCGGCCGCCCTGACGACCTGATCATGAGTCCGCCTGACGATGCACCCCAAGCCGACACAGTCCTGATCGAATCCACTTACGGTGACCGCACGCACCCGCGTGAAAACCTCCTGCAAGAGCTGGCGCCGGCGCTACAACGGGTCGCCAAACGAGGCGGTGTGGCGGTGGTTCCGGTGTTTGCCGTGGGCCGCGCGCAAGCCCTGTTGCACGCCATTCACTCGCTCAAGATCAAAGGTGAAGTACCCAGCGCGCTGCCAGTGTTTTTGGACAGTCCCATGGCGGTTCACACCACGCAGCTCTTTGACGACCATCCGGGCGAACACCGCTTGAGCCGTCAGGACACACATGCCCTGACACACAACGCCACCATGATCAACAGCACCGACGAGTCGCGTGCGCTGGCCAGCCGCCACGGCCCCATGGTCATTCTTTCGGCCAGCGGCATGGCCACCGGCGGGCGTGTACTGCACCACCTGGCGCACTATGCTGGAAACCACCGAAACATGATCATCCTGACCGGCTACCAGGCTCCCGGTACGCGCGGCGGCACCTTGGCCAGTGGTGCCCAAACCGTACGCATCCATGGTCGCGATGTCGAGGTCAACGCCGAAATCGTGCAGTTGCAATCGGCCTCAGCACATGCAGACGCCAACCAGTTACTGACCTGGTTGCGTACCCTGCCACAGGCACCCGATCAGGTCTATGTGGTACATGGCGAAGCCGGCCC
>JAIFMA010000080.1 GCA_020048795.1 Rhodoferax sp. | reverse complement strand
GGCTCGCCGCCGGATAGCTTGAATTCCCAAACCCCAGGCAGCGCGGATAGAACGTCGAGTCCCCGTTCGAGTGCCTCGTCATCCGGGCCACCAACACCCTCTGCGTGTTTTTGCACACAGTAACTGCAGCGGTAGTTGCAGCCACCCACGATGTTCCAGTTCACCACCGGTCGTGGGTTCATGGTGCGACCCATTCGCCCTGCAGCTTGGCCAACTGGCAGGCCGCCGTGAAGTTCATGTCATGTTTACCGCAACGTGCGCAGCCCGGGTAAGACTGACCCCGATGCATGCGCTGCCGTACTGCGTCATAGGGTGGGGATGCCCAAATCTCGCCAAAGGATGCCTCATTGACGTGGCCAACTTCGATGTGTTCGCAGCAAAAAAACACGCGGCCATCCACGTAAACCCGGCTGTACAGATAGCCGGCAAAACACGCTGGCGGCTCGCTCCTTCCGAGGTGCTGCCCCAACTGGTCGGCAAATGCGAGCAGGTTGTTTTTGACCCCCAGCGCTTTGGCACGCTGGATTGCAAGCGGGATCACCTCGTCTGTCAGCTTGTGCCGCTGTGCAGTGTCAAGGGCCAGCGATTCGGTTCCCGGGGGCGTATCGCCAACCTTGAACGAAGCGCGGGTACCCAATCGGGATGCCAGATCGATCATGGCCACAATTTCATGGGCGTTGAGTGTATTGATCACCTGCACCAGGTTGATGGCGATGCGGCCGCGTACGCTGCTGATCCCCTTTGTCAACTGATGAAAAGTCTCTTCCTGTTGATTGGGGTGGTAGGCCACGTAAGTGGCCGCGCTGGCCGAAGACATGTTGATCAACATCTGGTCAACCCGTAACTCGGCCAGTTGGTTAAAGTCGCACAACGTACCATTGCTGATGACGGTCAGTGCCAAACTCCGGGCCTTCACCGCAGTGATGAAGTCATGAATGCGGGGGTGAACAAAAGGCTCGCCACCGCCGGAAAGAATAATTCGCTCGGTGCTGGCATCCGCAACCTCAGCGAGAACCCTGGCAAATACCGCTGCATCCATGCGCTGCGCTTTCCAGGCCGTCGGTTTGGGTGCCACCAGTCCGGGCGCATAGTTCCAACAGGTGACGCAATTCAGGTTGCAGGCATTGATGATGTCGATATGAACAGTTTCCGGCCCCTGGCAAGGCCGATGCTCAAGGTAAGCCTGCAACCTCGCACGTTGATGAGATGACAAACTGCCGCCTTTCATGCCATCTCCAGTATCGATCTGGCTGCTGCGGCAGCACCGTTTTTCTTGATGATGGTGCGGGAGTTTTTAGCCAGGGTTTGGCGTGTCGGTGCGTCTGCAAGCTGGGCCAGCGACTCGGCCAGCCCGCGCTCGGTCAGAGGGTCGCAGATCAGGCAGGCGTTTGCCTCCACCAGCTCACGCGCACGTCGCCCTTGGTCATCGAGAATTCGCCCGAATGGGACGAATACCGATGGAATTCCGGCAAAGATCAATTCGTGAACCGTGTTGTATCCGGCAGCGGCCACGGCTGCATCAAATGCCGGCAACACATCCATCATCGGATAGCGCCCACTGACCACGGTCATTCCCGTTCGCGGCTCGGGCGGTGCCAGCAGCAGCGGGCCGCTACCAATCACGAGGTGGGCATGGGGCAATGCCAAAACCGCCTGCGTGGTCAGTTCAAGCGCGCGGCGTGATTCGGGCTCACCGCCACCGCCAAAACTACAGTAGAGCAGCAGCGTTTCGTCGTTAATGACCCCTGAAAGGCCCAGCGTGGCACGCGCCTGGGTGCGGCTGAGAAGTTCGTTGCGCTCGCGAATCAGGATGGGTCCGACGGCACGCGCCTTGGCTGGTTCTGGCAATGCGCCAATCTGTGCAACTGTTTCGTGAGGAACGATCAGCAGGTCATACAAGGGCAAGGCCGCCATCAGCATCTCGGACTGAAAGCTGTCACGACGCTGTTCCCGAAAAACAAAAACGTTTTTTTGCCGCCAGCGCAAAACCGGAATCAGTTCCTCGAAACTGCCTGAGGGATAGGTATCAACCACCAGCACATCCGGATCAAACGCGCCAATGGCGTTCCAGGTCACCGACTGCGCCATTTTCAGATAAGTACTCTTGCGCAGGCCACAAGCCTCACGCACCGTTTTCGACGGCAGCTTGATGGCAGCAAAACCCTCGCGATAGATCACGCCATCTGCTTCTGACGAGGTGATGAACAAAATCTCGGTCTGCGGTGCCTGCTTGCGCACGGCTCGCGCAATCGCCAGCAAGCGGGTGACGTGACCAAGACCCAGGCCGTTCACCGCGTAAAAGACAACGCGTGGAGCCGCCATCAGGATTGGTCAGAAAAACTTTCACGCCGCTGCCCGGCTGCGTGCTGTGCCGCCGCCCGCGCTGCCTCCTGCGCCAAAGCGTTATCGCGCGCGATATCCATATCGAGCAATGTACTTGCCGCTGGTGATTCAGGAAGCAGCATCGCAGCGACGGCACCACCAGCCAGTGTTGCACCCCCTGCAATGAGCGCCAGTTCACTCATAGAGCGTTGTTGTGCAAACTTCCAGCCTTGAGTTCGAACGGTTTGTTCATGGGCCGCATGTCGGGCCACATAGGGATCAAAGCCGGCCAACTCGCTCCAGTGCGTGCGACTGTCGGCGCCGGTCAGTACAGCCGGTGCCCGGCCCTGCGATGCAACGCTGGCGCAATCCGGACAGGTCATGACATTCACAACCGCGTCACCTTGTTTCATCGCAACGGGGTGCCGATAGTCGGCATTGGCCAAGGGTTTGGCGCAGAAATAACAGGCAACGCGCTCGCCCTGCCCCGCAAAGGCCTGCGCACCAAAGGCCGCAACCGCAATTTCCCGGGCGCGGGTTACCGAACGCTCCAAATCGTCAAGTGCCGCCTCGGTTTTTGGCAAGGACTTGGCATCACCACGGGCCAGCAGTTGGATTTTCCGGCGCACCGATCTTTCGAGGCCAGTGGCATGATCAAGCTGACTGCGCAGGTCAGCGTGTTCGCCCAGGCGCAATGCATGTTCGACCTGAACCAGTTGGGCTGCCATTTGATCCATCCGCGCCGTTGCTGCGGCGATCAAGGCGGCGCTGGGTGACACGCCAACTGAATGAGGGACATTGGCACGCTTGGAGCGGACCACTCGAACCAGCAACCAGATGCCACCCGTCAATCCCGTCAAGACAGCAAAGGTCTGAAAAAACCCAAATCCGGTATCGTCGGATTCCCGCTGGTTTGAGTCTTGCGGATTTTGCAAGCCGGCTGCTGCAGTGGTGGATCGATGAAAGCCCATCGCGGCGAGTTTCTGGTCAATTTCGGCACGTTTGTACTCTGGGTTGAGTTCACGTGCTTTCAGCAGTGACTGTTGTGCCGCCGGGTAATTGTTCAATTGGCGATCGACCAGACCCAGGTTGTAATGCCAGCGCGGATTCGTCGGTTCAACAGCAATCGCGTCAACAAATTTGGCGCGGGCTCCATTGAAATCACCAGCATCGTAAAGTTCTTTCCCCTGGGTGTAGACCGCCAAGGCACGTTCAACGGCACCTGACTCTTGAGCCATTGCCCAAGAGCATGCCAGCATGAAGGCAATGAACAGCGCGCCCCACCGAATGACGACTTTTTGCATAACAACTCCACAGCACAGCAACCCTGGCTGAAAGTCTAACGCATAGCCCGACAGCCGCGCTCAGGTCAGGGAAGTCGGACCCATTCTTGCCAACGACGGCGTCAGTGGTGTACTGGCTGACCCCACGATGGACATTTATCGCCGCTCCGATGGTGTCAGGATTGCCCAAGGCGATGACTGGCAGACCAGTCCATCGCCGCTGATGCAATGGACCCTCAGTGCCATCACGGTGGGACTTTCACGCCAGACTGCGCTGCCAGCATCCGCTTTCGAACGCCCAGCGACACCACTGCTTTTTTTGTCTTCGTCGGAAAGGTTCATCGGTTTGGCAACGGGCAATCGGATGGGCGGTTGACATCATTATTGACGCTGAATTGACTGCAATGCGGGTGGCACAAAGTTCGTGGACATGCCTACGACAAAACTGTTTTGACACCGGTGCCACTCAAAGAGGTGAGCGCACAGGCCATATCGGTCAGATGGCCGTCGCCAGACTCGCCATCATCTGTCCTTAGGCGAACCCGTAATCGCTTGAGATCTATGGGTGTGATCGACGGCGCAAGTGGCATGCATTTATTGATGCTGCCGCCGTTGGAAAAAGGTCAGTAGGGATTAATGCCCATGGGACATCAGCAACGTTGCTCACTGGATGACATAGTCCTGCCATGACACGGCCGCGAGTCCGTGAGCACATGGTGCATGGACGACAATGTAGTCCATTTGTCCGATGAACTTACCCGCATGTTGATTGACCGGCTTGTTAGAGCGTGCCAGCGATTGCTTCGTCGCTGGATGGGGGCTGTGTGGCTGCTGTTTGCCGCAACGCTTCAGGCGGCGCTGGTCATGCCGGCAGACACCACAGCACGCCAGGTCCGGGTCGGTATCTACGCCAACCCGCCCAAGTTGCTGCTGGCTGACAACGGCCTGCCCAGCGGCATTTTGGGCGATGTACTGGTGGCTATTGCCGAGCGTGAGCACTGGAAGCTCAAACCGGTGGTGTGTGAGTGGCAGGATTGCCTGGACTCGCTGCAGTCTGGTGGTATCGATCTGATGCCTGATGTGGCCTTTACCGATCAGCGAGGGCAGATTTTCGACTTTCACCACACCGCTGCCCTGCTGAGCTGGTCGCAGCTGTACAAGGCGCGTGGCGAGCCGATCAGTTCAATGCTGGACCTGGCAGGCAAACGTATCGCCGTGGTCACCGGGTCGGTGCAGGAATCGACCCTGAAAAACATGCTGCAAAGTTTTGGTGTGAAAGCCGAGCTGGTGCCGGTGGAGTCTTTTGTGGCGGGGTTTGAGCTGACGGCGGCACGGTTGGCCGATGCAGTGGCCACCAACCGGTTTTTTGGTGACATGCAGGCCCCCAAATACCGCCTTGAACCCACCGCCATCGTGTTTCAGCCCGCCCAGTTGTATTACGCTGCGCCCAAGGGCCGCAACCCCGAGCTGCTGGCCGCCATTGACCGCTACCTGGTGCAGTGGCAGGCGCAGACCGATTCGCCCTACGCGCTGGCCCTGCAACGTTGGTTGCTCCAGCCCCCGTTGCTGCGTCTGCCGATCTATCTGTGGTGGACCCTGGCATCGCTGCTGACCCTGCTGGTACTGGCGCTGATGGCTACCCACTGGTTGCGCCGCCAGGTGGCGCAAAAAACGGCGCATTTGCATGCCAGTGAGGACCGGCTGAACACCATCCTCAACAGCGTGGACGCGTTCATCTACATCAAGGACGACACACTGCGCTACCAGTATGCCAACAGCCGGGTTTGCGCCCTGTTTGGCAAGGATTCTGATCAGGTGATTGGTCAGCGTGACCCTGCCTTTTTTGATGAAGTGACCGCCAACAAACTGCGTGTGAACGACTTGCGGGTGATCGAGCACGGTGAGCGGGTGGAGGAAGAAGAGGTCAACCGCAGCGCCGACGGTGTGGTGGAACACAGCTTTTTGTCGGTCAAGCTGCCGCTGCGCCGCCCGGATGGCAGCATTTACGCCCTGTGCGGAATTTCGACCGACATCACCAAACGCAAGCAGGCCGAAGAGGCCATGCATCAGCTGGCTTTTTACGATCCACTCACCGGTTTGGCCAACCGCCGCCTGCTGCGGGACCGCTTGCAGCAACTGCTGGGGACGCTCAAGCGTGCGCCACAGGGAGCAGCCCTGTTGTTTATTGATGTGGATAATTTCAAGGACATCAACGACACCCTGGGTCACGACATGGGCGATGCCTTGCTGTGCCAGATGGCCAGGCGTATTCGTGAGTGCATCCGCGCGCAAGACACCCTGGCGCGCCAGGGCGGCGATGAATTCGTGGTGTTGCTGGTGGACTTGAACCCGCTGCCGGCGCAGGCCGCCATTCAGGCGCAGCAGGTCGCACAAAAGATCCTGACCCAACTGAGTCGCCGCTACGAGCTGCCGCAACAACAATGCCAAAGCAGCGTGAGTGTCGGTGTGGCGCTGATCGATGAGCACACGCGAACTCGCGATGCCCTGTTCAAGCAGGCTGATCTGGCAATGTACCAGGCCAAGGCGGATGGACGTAATACCTTGCGATTTTTCAACCCCGCGATGCAGGCCGAGGTGATTGCCCGCACCTCACTGGAGGCGGACCTGCAACGCGCCTTGCTGGCGCAAGAATTTGTGCTGTTTTACCAAGCACAAGTGGGGCTTGATGGCCAGACGCTGGGTTTTGAAGCCTTGGTGCGCTGGCAGCATCCGCAGCGTGGGCTGGTGCCGCCCGGGGCGTTCATTGGGGCGGCTGAAGCCTGTGGCGCGATTTTGCCGCTGGGGCGCTGGATTCTCGATGCCGCCTGCCGCCAGTTGGTGGTTTGGGCGGCACAGCCGGTTAGCGCGCATTGGACGCTGGCCGTCAACGTCAGCGCACAGCAGTTTCGGCAGGCTGATTTTGTGGCTCAGGTTCAGGCCGCCTTGATGCAAGCCGGTGCCAACGCCACCCGGCTTGAACTGGAACTGACCGAAAGCCAGCTGGTGGACAACGTTGAGGCGGTGATCGCCCGGATGGCGGCGCTCAAGCAACTGGGTGTGCGCCTGTCGCTGGATGATTTTGGCACCGGTTATTCGTCGCTGAACATGCTCAAGCGTTTGCCACTGAACCAGCTCAAGGTGGATCAGTCGTTTGTCCACGACATGCTCAATGACCCGCAAGATGCCAGCATCATCCGCGCCATCATCACCATGGGTGACAGCCTGTCGCTGGACGTGATTGCCGAAGGTGTGGAACTGCCCGAGCAGCGTGATGCGTTGCTGGCGCTGGGCTGCCGACACTTTCAGGGTTACCTGTATGGCAAACCGGCACCCCTTGTGTCGGGGTGAATTTTTCTGCCAGGGTGTCAAACCTGGAATAGTTTTGTTACAAAATGCTGCAAGAACCTGGACCCATTGACGGCCGTGGACTGAACCTTGAAAAACGCCCTGCGCTTCCTTAGCCCCTATTCATGGCGGTCCATAAAAACCCGCATCACCGTGCTGGTTCTGTGTGTCTTTGTCGTGAGTATCTGGTCGCTGTTTGGGGTGGTCAGCAGTGATTTGCAGGACGATCTCGAACGCATGATTGGTGAACAGCAGCACGCCACGGTGGCCCTGCATGCCATTGAAATCAACCGTGCCCTGGCTGAGCGCATGCAGACGCTGGAAAAGGTAACCCAGCTGTTCGCCCCGGCCATGGCGGGCAGTCGGGCTGATCTGCAGTTGCTGATGAATCAACGCCCGGCTTTGCCAGGCATGTTCAATGGTGGTTTCTTTATCACCGATGCTGCGGGAACCGCCATCGCATCGGTTCCCGTCGACGCGGGTCGCGCAGGCCTGAATTATCTTGAGCGTGATCATGTTGCCAGCGCTCTCAAGGATGGAAAAAGCAAGGTCAGCAAGCCGGCTGCGGGCAAGGCATTGAATACACCGGTGGTGTCTCTGGGTGTGCCGATTCGCGATGCACAAGGGCGCATCGTGGGAGCTCTGGTGGGGGTCATTGATCTGGCCAAACCCAATTTCATGGACGCGGTGATGTCGGCCCACTACGGCAAATCGGGTGGTTACACGCTGATTGCCAAACAATGGCGTCAGGTGGTGACGGCCACCAACAAGCTGCGTGCCTTGCAGGAGTTGCCCGCCATAGGCATCAATCCGGCGCTTGATCGCTATCTGAATGGTTTTGATGGACCGGGCCAACTGACGGACCCCATGGGAGTCAGAGTGATGGCGTCGGCGGCCGACATCCCTGTGGCGAACTGGACGCTGGCGGCTTCCCTGCCAGTTGAAGAGGCCTTCGCGCCGGTGCGAAACATGGTGCGCAACATCGCCTTGGCGACCCTGGTTGCCACACTGCTGGCAGGTACTCTGATCTGGTGGCTGCTGCGCCGACAGCTCAGGCCGGCCGATGTTGCCTTCAGCGCGCTGACCCGCCAGGCCGCGTCAGCGCTGCCACTGCAGGCGTTGCCGCAAACCAGCGACGACGAGATTGGCCAATTGATAGCAGCCTTCAACCAGCTGCTGGCGAACCTGTCCGTGCGTGAGAGTGACTTGCGCGACAGCCGCGAGCAAGTTCAGGTGGCGGTGCAACGCCTTCTCGAAGCACAGCAGATCGCGCACCTGGGCAGTTGGACGCTAGACCTGACCACGGGCTCGTTGGTCTGGAGCGATGAGATTTACCGGATTTTTGAGCTCGATCCACAAAAGTTTGAACCGAGCTATGCGGCTTTTGTCGATGCCATACATCCCGACGACCGGGTCGCCGTGGATCAGGAATACACCCGTTCGCTGGTGACCCGCTCGGCCTATCTGATAGAACACCGTCTGCAGATGCCTGATGCCCGCATCAAGTGGGTGCAGGAACGCTGCCACACTGAGTTTGACGCTTCGGGCCGGGCGCTGCGATCGGTCGGGACGGTACAGGACATCACCGAGCGCAAGCTGGCCGAGACCGCGCTGGAGCAGTCGCGCGACTTGCTGATGACCGTGATCGATGCGATCCCGATGCGGATGTTCTGGAAAGACCGCCAACTCAATTACCTGGGTTGCAATACGGCATTTGCGCGGGATGCTGGCCGACAGACCCCGGCGGACCTGATCGGCCGCGATGATTACCAGATGGCCTGGGCGGCACAAGCCGAGCAGTATCGCAAGGACGACCTGATGGTGATGGAGAGTGGCCGGACCCGACTGCCTTACGATGAACCGCAGACCACGCCGGACGGAGCAACCATCTGGCGGCGTACTTCGAAAACCCCACTGAAGGATCTTGATGGCCGTCTTTTTGGGGTGTTGGGCATGTACGAAGACATCAGCGAACAAAGGCAGGCCCAGGAGCAACTCCGCAAACTGTCACTGGTTGCCGAGCAAAGCTCGGCGTGCATCATCATCACCAATCTGGCAGCCGAAATCGAATATGTCAACGAGGCTTTTGTGCGCAAAACCGGCTTCGCGCGGGCCCAGGCCCTGGGGCAAAACCCACGCATGTTGAAGTCGGGTATGAACCCTGAACATGGGTATGCCGTGATGTGGCGAGCCCTCGGCGAGGGGTTGCCCTGGAGCGGCGAGCTGATCAACCGGCGCAAGGACGGCAGTGTCTTTGTCAGCCGGGTACTGATCACGCCCTTGCGTGACGAAGAGGGTCGGGTCACGCACTATGTGTCGGTCCAGGAGGATGTCACGGAGCAGAGAAAAATTGCCGACGAACTTGAGCAGCATCGCCAGTACTTGCAAAACCTGCTCACCCAGCGCAGCCATGAATTGAATGGCGGCTCCTAGGCCTGAATTGACGCGTCGAAGCGTCTGCCCTTCGGCGTGGCTTGGCGGATGTCTTAATATGACGGCATGAAACGCCTTCATGCCCGCTCCATGCCCCTGTTATTGCGCTTGCTTTTGCCATTGGCGTTGCTGGTGTTGGCGGCCGGCGCCGTCCGAACGGTAATGCTGTGGCGCGATGAGGTTGTGGCGGGGACGCTGCAAAACCAGCGTTTTGTGGAGGACTTCGTGCGCCTGTATGGCCCCCGCATTGCCGAGCTACAGGCGCTTGGGCAGCAGGCGGTGTTGCAGGACGTGCTGCAGCGCAGCGTGGCTGACTACAGTGCTTTGGCACACATCCAGTGGCAAAGCCGGACCGGCGACAGGCTACAGGCCCAAGCGCAGGCGGTTGAGCTCAGGGTGCCCGCCTGGGTCAGATACTTGCAAGAAGTTGACAACATGCCCAACGCACTGCATGACAGCACCCACAGCTTTGCACTGGCTTACCGGGGATTGAACATCGGTACCCTGGCCCTGGCGCTGACTGTGACACCAGAAATCAACCGGATCTGGCAGGTGGTCAAGGTACAGATCTGGACGGTGGCCGGGATACTGGGCGTGCTGGTTTTTCTGATACCGGTGGTGTTGCTCAGCAGCCTGCGGGGTTTGACCGAAATGAGCCGGGTCGCCCTGATGCTGCCCGAACAACCGGCGCTGCGCATTGCGCCCACGGGCGCGCGTGAGGTGCAGCAGTTGGCCCGGGCCTTCAATGCCATGGCCGAAAAGCTGCAGCAATCTCATGGGCTGGCGCAGCAGCAACTGGTGCAAACCACCTGGGTGGCACATCATGATGCACTCACCGGTTTGTCCAATCGTGCCCTGCTGGCTGATCGGCTGAACCAGGCGCTGCGCCGCTGTGAACGCCATCACGAAACCTTGGCCTTGTGCTTTATTGATCTGGATCATTTCAAACCAATCAACGACCTGCATGGTCACAGTGTGGGCGACGAGGTGCTCAAGACTGCTGCCAGGCGCATGCAGGCCGAGCTGCGTGACACCGACACGTTGGCGCGTGTCGGTGGCGATGAATTTGTGTTGCTGCTGACCAGCCTGCAACAAGGCCCTGAAGCGGTGACGATTGTTGAGCGTGTGCTGGCCTCGCTGCGTCAACCGATCGAGATCCAGGATCTGGTGGCGCATATTTCGGGCAGTGCCGGTCTGACCCTTCAAGGGCCGGTTGACAGTGCCACGGGTGCCACTGTGGCGGAAGCTGACCTGTTGCTGAGACAGGCAGATCAGGCAATGTATCAGGCCAAACAAGCCGGACGGGACCGCATCAGGGTCTGGCAGTCGGATGCGCAGGACGCGCTGACTGATCAGCAGCGTTGGGCTGCGCGTCTGACCCAGGCGATTGCGCAAGGTGAGCTACAGCTTTACTACCAGCCCAAGGTGCACCTGATCAGCGGTGAAGTGGTGGGCATGGAGGCACTGATTCGCTGGCAGCATCCGGAGCGCGGGCTGTTGCTGCCGCCAGATTTCTTGCCACAAATCGAGCACACCGCGACCATTGTGGAAATCGGTGACTGGGTCATGAACCAGGCACTGGGTCAGATGGAGACCTGGGCCAAAGCGGGTCGCTGCTGGCCGGTCAGCGTCAATGTGGCGGCCCGGCAGTTGACGCATCCCGATTTCATTGCCAACCTGAGTCATGCTTTGCTGCGCTACCCGCACGTCCAGCCCCAATGGCTGACACTTGAAATTCTGGAAACCAGCGCGCTGGGTGACCTGTCACAGGTCAGTGCCACGGTGCGCGATGCGCAGTCGCTGGGTGTGGATTGTTCGCTGGATGACTTTGGCACTGGCTATTCCAGCCTGAGTTACCTGAAGGAATTGCCGGTTCACGAGATCAAGATTGACCAGACTTTTGTCCACAACATGCTGGATGACACGGGTGATCTGGCACTGGTGGAGGGGGTGATCTCGCTGGGGCAGGTGTTTGGCCGGAAACTGGTCGCCGAGGGCATGGAGACCGCTGAGCACGGCGTGATGCTGCTGCGACTGGGTTGCCAGGTGGCACAGGGTTGGGCGATCGCCAAGGCCATGCCGGCGGCCGAGTTGGTGGCTTGGGCACAAGGCTACCGACCCGACCCGCTGTGGGGACAGTGGGGTGGTTTCAAATGGGATCTGGGTGATTTTCCGTTGCTGGTGGCCAGGTATGACCACCTGAAGTGGGTGGATCATGTGATGGAGGCGCTCAAGGGCGTGCAGTTTAACGAGTTGGGGTCGTCAACCGATTGCCGTTTTGGCCAGTGGTATCACGACCACGGACAGGAAAACTACCGGCACTTGAGTGCCTTCAAGGCGATTGCACCAGTGCACCGTGAACTGCATCGGCTGGGCCTGGAGGTGTTGCGTCTGCGGGATGCGGGTCTTTTACCGCAAGCACAGGCCTCGGCCCAGCACTTGCTGCGTTGTCGGGCGCAGATGCTGCGTTGCATCGAACATTTGCACCGCGAGGTGCTGGCCCATGCCCATGTCTGACGCCATCGGGCCGCAGCTCGATCGCATTGATCTGAAAATTCTGCAGGCCCTGCAGCAGGACGGGCGCCTGAGCAATCTGAAGCTGGCCGATGCGGTGGCGTTGTCGCCCACTGCCGTGCTGGCGCGCGTGCAGCGACTGACCCGGGAGGGCGTGATCACCGGCTACGAGGTGCGGCTGGACGCGGCCAAACTCGGGGCCGGCCTGATGGTGTTTGTCGAGGTGTTGCTGGACAAAACCACCCCCAACGTGTTTGAGGCCTTCAAGGCAGCCGTCCAGGTGCGTGCCGAGATCATGGAGTGCCACATGGTGGCCGGGGGGTTTGACTATCTGTTGAAAACCCGCATGGCCGACATGAACGCCTACCGCGATTTTGCCGGCACCGTGTTATGGCAGTTGCCCGGGGTGCGCGAAACCCGCACTTATGCGGTGATGGAAGAGGTCAAGAACACCACACATTTGCCGCTCAAATAACGTGCTGACCACGGTGAGCGGCTGCGTGGAGGCTTATCGACGCAGAAACTCGCCCGTCCACGGGGCGCTGCCATCTGGATTGCGCGATTCGTAATGCAGGCTGCTGGCGCCGTTCAAACGCATTTTGACAATGCGTTGCGTATTTCGCGCCTGTTGCCAAGAGTCAGCAATCAGCCAGCCATTTTCAAGGCGAGCCATGCCTCGCGACACCACCGGACCGTTTTCGCTTTCCTGAAACACCAATTCAAATAGTGCACCCTGCTGTGTAACTGAGATCTTGTCAACCACCCGTCCGTTTTCCGTGCGGGTCCAGACCCCAGGAAAGCCTTGCGTCACAGCCGGCACATTGTCTATCGACCCCGACGGGATCGACGACACCCGCTTCATGATCATCGTGCCGGATCGGTTCAGGCAGCTATCGTGCCAACTGCCGGAAGCCCTTCTGCCATCGGGGTCGATGTTCATGTCATAACGACCGATACATTGACCTTGATTGCTGGTGTAAGTGTGATCGATGCGAAACTGCCCACCCGGCACGATGGTGAGAGTGCCACGTGCATTGCCGTAACCTTTTTCAATGGCGAGAAAGCGACCGTCTGGTTGGCGCGTGATTGTCCAATGCTCACCGTTCTTGCCGTGTTGCCAAGTACCCGACAAATCGAGAATACCAATGCCGCCGGAGGGCGGTTGCACAGGCATTGCCGAAGGCGGCTGGCCAGCAGACCCTGGTGAAGCCGACCCGGCAGTGCGAACATACTGACCCGTCCAATAGGGCGCACGGTTGGAAAGAATGTAAACATCCCATTCAAGACGACCATCTGGCAGCATTCGCAGGCGGTTACCACGCCCGTTTTTGGTATCGGGGTCAATTTCAAGCCATTGGCCGTCCTGGCGCACCGGCTTTTGACGATGCAACACACCGTCACTATCGCGGATGACCACCAGCCAGCCGCTGCCGGTGCGGATGAACTCAAAGGTTTCTGTCTTGCCATCTCGGTTGGTTCGCTTCCATTGCCCTTCCATGGGAGCAGCAAGCGCATCGATGCCACCCCCGGCCGGTGCGACGGTGGTGGGCGGCGGGCTATCCAGGGGGACGATTTCAACCGTGAGCTGATAGCGCTGGTTGGTGGAGGTCGAGGTCGGCATGACACTGATGGAGGGCAGTGCGCTACCTTCGCGAGAAGGTTTTGAACCAGGAATCACCTTCTTGATGACCTGCTGATACCCGCCTGGAATCTCTTTGCCTGGCTCAGGCAGACGAAGAAAGCCCGTATCGCCGTCCGGATGTCGCAGGTTAATGCGCAGCTCAAGATTGCGGGGGTCGGGCGCACGCAGGGTGACCACCACTTTGGACGGCACACCCTGGTTGAGTGTCCAGGTCTCAGCCCGGCCTTTGGTGTTGCCAACCTCATCAACCACCTTTGACCATACATTGCCCTGGACCGACCCACTAATTGGCCCCATGTCCACCCACTCAACCGCTGCCCAGACACTGGACAACACACCACTGCACACAACGAAGAATAGGGCCCTAAAAAAACGTCTTGCCAAAACGCACATGATTTCACCTCAACCATCCAAGTTAAATACCCAAAACGCTACCCAAATCGTGTCCAACAGTATCCGCTTTTTGGCAGCCAAAGAAAAGAGCGGTGACAGCTGCTTATCCCGGCCTGACCCCAAAAATGGCTGATCCGACCCGCACCATGGTGCTGCCGCTGGCAATGGCGGCTTCCAGATCGGCGCTCATGCCCATGGACAGGGTGTCGAGTTGCAGGCCGCCAGCGTTAAAGGACTCAAAAAGGTCTCTAGCCCTTTTAAAAACTGCGCAGGCAGCTTCAAAATCAATAGCTGGTTCAGGGATGCACATGAGACCACGCAAACGCAGTTGGGGCAGGGCGGCGACGGCTTGTGCCAGTGCCAGCGTAGCCTCGGGGGGTACCCCGGATTTGCTGGTGCCACCATCGACATTGACCTGAAGGCACACCTGCAAGGGTGGCAAATGGGTCGGGCGCTGCTCGCTCAGACGCTGGGCAATCTTGATCCTGTCGATGGTGTGGACCCAGTCAAACCGCTCGGCCACCAGTCGGGTCTTGTTGCTTTGGATCGGGCCGATGCAGTGCCACTGAAGCGGCAGGTGGCGCAGGGCAGTGATTTTGGCCACTGCCTCCTGAATGTAGTTCTCACCAAAGGCGTGTTGCCCGGCGGCAAAAGCGGCATCAATTGCCGCAGCACCAAAGGTCTTGGACACCGCCAACAGGGTTACCGAGTCAGCCGGCCGGCCCGCACCCTGGCAGGCTGCGGCGATACGCAGGCGTACTGCGTTGAGCTGGTTTTGAATCGTGGTCATAATGATGTGAGCGTAACAAACAAACGGAGGGGTTTGTGGATATCACCCAATTGCTGGCCTTCAGCGTCAAGAACAAGGCATCGGACCTGCATTTGTCTGCCGGCCTTCCGCCGATGATCCGTGTGCACGGTGACGTGCGCCGCATCAATGTGGAGCCGTTAGAGCACAAACAGGTGCATTCCATGGTGTATGACATCATGAACGATTCGCAGCGCAAGCACTACGAGGCGTTTCTGGAAATTGACTTTTCTTTCGAGATTGAGGGGCTGGCGCGTTTTCGGGTCAATGCCTTCAACCAGAACCGGGGTGCCGGTGCGGTGTTTCGGACCATTCCGAGCAAAATCCTGACGCTGGAGCAACTCAACTGCCCGAAAATTTTTGCCGATCTGGCGATGAAACCGCGCGGCATGGTGCTGGTCACAGGTCCAACCGGCTCCGGCAAATCGACCACGCTGGCCGCCATGGTGAATTTCCTCAACGAAAACGAGTTTGGCCACATTCTGACGGTTGAAGATCCGATCGAATTTGTGCACGAGTCCAAAAAATGCCTGATCAACCAGCGTGAGGTCGGGCCCCATACCCAGAGCTTTGCGGCCGCGCTCAAGTCGGCACTGCGCGAAGACCCGGACGCGATTCTGGTGGGTGAAATGCGCGACCTGGAAACCATTCGGCTGGCCATGACCGCCGCTGAAACCGGTCACCTGGTGTTTGGCACCCTGCACACCAGCAGCGCGGCCAAGACCATCGATCGGATTATTGACGTGTTTCCGGCTGAAGAAAAAGAAATGATCCGTGCCATGCTCTCCGAGTCGCTGCAGGCGGTGATCTCGCAAACCCTGTGCAAAACCAAAGACGGCCAGGGCCGTGTGGCGGCGCACGAGATCATGCTGGGCACCAGCGCCATCCGCAACCTGATCCGCGAGGCCAAGGTGGCGCAGATGTATTCGAGCATCCAGACCGGCA
>JAIFMA010000081.1 GCA_020048795.1 Rhodoferax sp. | reverse complement strand
TATGGCATGGGCCTGACTGCCGAGAAGGTGGCCAACCAGTGGAAGGTCAGCCGCGAGGCGCAGGACGCGTTCGCGGTCGAGTCGCACCGCCGGGCCATTGCGGCGCAGGCAGCCGGCCATTTTGCCGCCGAGATCACACCGATCGAGGTCACCGACCGCTCGCCCGATCTGGCCAATGGCACCGTGATCGAGAAAAAACGCACCGTCAGCATGGACGAAGGCGCACGCGCCGACACCTCGCTGCAAGGTCTGGCCAAGCTGCGCACCGTGTTTGCGGCGCGTGGCTCTGTCACGGCGGGCAACAGCTCGCAAACCTCGGACGGCGCTGGTGCCCTGATTCTGGCCAGCGAAAAAGCCGTCAAACAGTTTGGTCTGACCCCACTGGCACGTTATGTGAGTTTTGCGGCCAAGGGTGTGCCCCCGCACATCATGGGTGTTGGCCCCATCGAGGCCATTCCGGCGGCGCTGCGTTATGCCGGCATCAGCCAGAACGACCTGGACTGGATCGAGCTCAACGAGGCCTTTGCCGCGCAGGCACTGGCGGTCTGCAACACGCTGGGGCTGGACCCGGCCAAGGTCAACCCGATGGGGGGTGCCATTGCGCTGGGTCACCCGCTGGGTGCCACCGGTGCGATCCGCGCCGCCACCGTCATCCATGCCCTGCAGCGCAACCAGCTCAAGTACGGCATGGTCAGCATGTGCATCGGCATGGGTCAGGGCGCAGCCGGCATTTTTGAGCGCGTTTGAGTCGCGGCGCGTTGCCCAGGAACGGAGCTGATATGGCTGATCTGCTGATTGACCACGCCGAGCGCGTGATGACCCTGACCTTTAACCGGGTGGACAAAAAAAACTCGTTCACCGCGGCCATGTATGCCGAGATGGCCGATGCCCTCACCGCGGCGCAGGCCGACGACGGTGTGCGGGTGGGGGTGTTTCAGGGGCATGAAACCATCTTCAGCTCGGGCAACGATATCGCCGACTTTTTGAAGACTCCGCCACTGTCGCCTGATGTCCCAGTATTTCGGTTTCTGCGGGCGATCAGCAGCTTTACCAAACCCTTGGTGGCGGCGGTGTGCGGGCCGGCGGTGGGCATTGGCACCACGCTGCTGTTTCATTGCGATCTGGTGTATGCCGGCGACAACGCAGCGTTTTCCATGCCCTTTGTGAATCTGGGTTTGTGCCCCGAGGCGGCATCGAGCCTGCTGGCACCGCAGCGCATGGGTTACGGGCGCGCAGCCGAGGCCCTGTTGCTGGGCGACCCCTTCAGTGCTGAAGCGGCACTGGAGATGGGCTTGGTCAGCCGCATCGTGCCGCCCACACAGGCCAACGCGCTGGCGCAGCGCCAGGCACAAAAGCTGGCCGCCAAGCCGATGAGTTCGCTGCTGCAAACCAAGCACTTCATGAAAATCGGGCAGGCCAAGGCGGTGGCGCAACGCCTGGCCGATGAAGGCGCGGTGTTTGGCCAAATGTTGGGCCAGCCCGCAGCGCGCGAGGCGTTTGCCGCCTTCATGGGAAAACGCCTGCCCGACTTTTCAAAAGTATAGATAGAATTGGCATCAAGCCCTTCTGCCACTAGCGCTAGCAGCTATTTTTATCATAGTATTACATGCCATCTCATTCCCACAAAACCACAGACGTTGTGTTCGAAGACGAGTTTGTTGCCGGACTCAAGAAGGTGTTTGAGGAGATGATCGTCTTTAACCAGTTGCTGGGCCTGAAAATCACTTCGGTCAAGCCTGAGCGGGTGACGGCACGCATCAATATGCGCAACGAACTGGTGGGGCATTTTGCCTACAACCGTATCCACGGCGGCGTGATCAGCGCCGGGCTCGATGCCATGGGCGGCCTCGCCGTGATGGCTGCCATTGGTGCGCGCCATATGGACGAGTCGCCCACACAGCGTCTGCAGCGTTTTACCAAGCTCGGCACCATTGACCTGCGGGTGGACTATCTACGCCCTGGCATTGGTGACCACTTTGAATTGCGCGCCGAGGTGATGCGCCTGGGCTCGCGCGTGGCATCGACCCGCATGGAGTTTTTGGGTCCGGATGGCAAGCTGATGTCCACCGGCGCTGCTGCCTATATTGTTTCCTGAGATTCCTCGGCCGGTGTGATGTGGTGATGGGCTTTTTTTGCGGTCCAAGAAAAGCACCTTCGTTTGAGCGCTTTTTAACCTGCCGGTTTCATCGCGTCGGTGCCGGGCACGGCGCGCGGGCGGCCGCTTTCGTCCAGTGCCACATAGGTGAGTGAGGCCTCGGTGACCTTGGTGTAGTTGCCTTGCGTGCGAAAGTTCTCGGCATAGACTTCAACCTTGACAGTGATCGAGGTGCGGCCAATGCGCACCAACTTCGAATAAAACGACAAGATATCGCCTACCCGCACGGGTTGCTTGAAGATAAATTCGTTGACCGCCACGGTGGCCATGCGCCCACCGGCATAGCGCGCTGGAATCACCGCACCGGCCAGGTCCATCTGGGCCATCACCCAGCCACCAAAAATATCGCCACTCTGGTTGCAGTCGCGCGGCATCGGAATAACCTTGAGCACCAACTCCTCATCAACAGGCAGTTTCAGCGGGGCCGGCGAGCCGACGGTGTCGCCGTGCACAACAGGTTCGGGGCTGGATTGTTCAGACATGGGCACAATCGGGGATGAGTTCATTCTGTGAGATTGTCACCCATGCGCCGTTCCGGCGAAGCTGTTGCCACTTTTTCCCCTGAGTCACCGCCTGAGATGGCGCTGCCCCGCTCCGACTGGGCCACGCTCAAGCGACTATTCCCTTATCTTTGGGCGTACAAATGGCGCGTGATGGTGGCGCTGGCCTTCATGGTCGGGGCCAAGATGGCCAACGTCGGCGTGCCACTTTTGCTCAAGCAACTGGTGGACACCATGAACCCTAAGGCTGGCATCGGCGCGCAAGCCCTGCTGGTGGTGCCGCTGGGCCTGCTGGTGGCCTACGGCCTGCTGCGCCTGTCAACCTCGGTGTTTACCGAACTGCGTGAGCTGATCTTTTCCAAGGCCACCGAAGGCGCATCGCGCTCGATCAGCCTGCAGGTGTTTCGACATTTGCACGCCCTGAGCCTGCGCTTTCACCTCGAGCGCCAGACCGGCGGCATGACGCGCGACATCGAGCGCGGCACGCGCGCCGTGCATTCACTCATCAGTTATTCTCTCTACAGTATTTTCCCGACCTTGATCGAAGTGGCCATGGTACTGACGCTGCTGGCCGTCAAGTTCGATGTCTGGTTTGCCTGGATCACGATCGCCGCGCTGGTAATCTACATCGGCTTCACCATCACCATCACCGAGTGGCGCAACCAGTTCCGTCGGCAGATGAACGAGCTCGACTCCACCGCCCACAGCCGGGCGATTGACTCGTTGCTCAACTTTGAGACCGTCAAATATTTCAACAACGAGGAGTTCGAAGCACGCCGCTACGACGACAACCTGGTGCGCTACCGCCAGGCCGCCATCAAAAGCCAGACCAGTTTGAGTGTGCTCAATACCGGGCAGCAACTCATCATTGCCACCGGCCTGGTCGCCATGCTGTGGCGCGCCACGCAGGGTGTGGTCGATGGGCGCATGACCTTGGGCGACCTGGTGATGGTTAATGCCTTCATGATCCAGTTGTACATTCCGCTGGGTTTTCTGGGGGTGTTGTACCGCGAGATCAAGCAAAGCCTGACCGATCTGGACAAGATGTTCACGCTGATGGAGCGCGAACGCGAGGTGGCCGATGTCCCCGGTGCCCAGCCTTTGCGAGTGGACGGTGCGCATGTGCGGTTCAGCCATGTCAATTTTGCCTATGACCCGGCTCGACCCATCCTGCACGACATCAGCTTCGAGATTCCGGCGGGCAAGACGGTGGCGGTGGTAGGACCTTCAGGTTCGGGCAAATCCACACTGGCGCGGCTGCTGTTCAGGTTTTACGATGTTCAGCAGGGCCAGATCCTGATCGCCGGTCAGGACATCAAGCAGGTGACGCAGGCCAGTGTGCGCTTGTGCCTTGGCATCGTGCCGCAAGATACGGTGCTGTTCAACGACACAGTGGAATACAACATCGCCTACGGCCGCCCCGGTGCCAGCCGGGCCGAGGTGCAGGCCGCCGCGCAATCTGCGCATATTCACAACTTCATCAGCGCCACGCCACGGGGTTACGACACCATGGTCGGTGAGCGCGGATTGAAATTGTCAGGTGGCGAAAAGCAGCGCGTGGCGATTGCCCGCACCCTGCTGAAAAATCCGCCGATCCTGATCTTTGACGAAGCCACCTCGGCACTCGACAGTGCCAATGAACGCGCCATCCAGGCCGAGCTGCAAAGCGTGGCCCAAAACAAGGGGCGCATTCTCGAACGCGGCACCCATGCGACCTTGTTGGCGGCCAATGGGCGGTATGCGTCCATGTGGGCGCTGCAACAGAGCTCTGAATAGCCGTGTCACGGCTTTGCCTGGCAAGCACCAGCATGGGGACTGGCGCGACAAGGTGATGCCATAAGGACTCAGAAATGGAATCAGCACAAGTTGTTCGGCTCAAAAGACCAGCTGCCTGCGCAAGCCCGGGGCAATGCGGGCACTACGGTCTGTCCGGCATGTGCCACGCCATGTTTTCTGCTGGCTGGATAACGTAGCGTCGCCATAGGCATAATGATTCCATTTCCAAATCATTGGTGTTTAGGCGCGAAGCCGCAGGCAGTGCACTGGTACGACAAAACCAAGCAACAACAACACGGATGATTTCGAGATGGAATGAAATGCCAAAACCAAACCAGCCCAGGATCATGCATGTCCCTATTCCAGATCAACCTGCATGAAGCCATTTACTCGCTGTCAGATGCACTGGATCTGGTGGGTGTGACGCACATTCACCACGGCAAACGGGTGGCCTTCATGGCGGCAGAAGTCGGCAAGTTCCTGCAATGGCCCAAGGCGCAACTGGATGATCTGTTTCAGGCCGCCATCCTGCATGATTGTGGTGTTTCCAAAACCGCGGTCCATGCCAAGCTGGCGCAACTGGAATGGGAGCTTGAAGGTGAGCACTGCCAGATTGGTGCCGCCCTGCTGGGCAGTTGTGCGCTGCTGCGTCCCCTGGCCCCCTTGGTGCGACACCACCACACACACTGGGCAAGCCTGAACGATCTGGACTTGTCAGCAACACACAAACTCTGCGCCAACTGCATCTATATGGTGGATCGGGTGGATATCCTGACGTTGAAATACGTCACCTCGGGCATCGACATCCTGCTGGGCAAGGACGAGATCCGCCAGCAGATTGCACAGCGCCGGGGTGACTGGTTTTGCTCCGAACTGGTGGATGCCTTTATGGAGCTGTCCGAGTCTGAGGCGTTCTGGTTCATGCTGGAGAGTGACCATGTCAGCGGCTATGTGGCCACCTGGCTGGCCGAAACTACCAAACAAGACATGGCGTTTGAGGATCTCAGCAGCCTGATGCATATTTTTTCGAGCATTGTGGATGCCAAGAGTGCCTTTACCCGAGAGCACTCCGATGGTGTGGCTTGCCTGGCGCGTTATCTGGGTGAAACCCTCAATGAGTCTGAAGAAAGCTGCGACATGCTGGAACTCGCTGGCCTGCTGCACGACATTGGCAAACTGCGCGTGCCCGATGAGCTGCTGGAAAAACCCGGGCCTTTGACCGCAGTTGAAAAACGCACCATGAGTCGCCACAGTTTTGATACCTACAACATCCTGTGCAACATCAAGGGCCTGGAAAAGGTGGCACTTTGGGCCGCGCAGCACCACGAACGGGTCAACGGCACCGGTTACCCGTACCACAACCGCGCCGCTGGCCTGTCGCGGCAAGCGCGCATCATCGCGGTGGCAGATGTGTTTCAGGCGCTGGCCCAGCGCCGCCCCTACCGGGATGCCATGGCACCGACAGACATCATGACCACCCTGCAGGAGCAGGTGAATAACGGTCGGCTGGATGCGCAGGTGGTCGCCTGTGTGTCCGCCAACCTGCAGTCTTGCTGGCGTGCTGCCATGCAGGTCATGCCCAATACCGAACCAGCGCTTTAACCATGAATGATTGCTCCACCCCGGATGGCGTGTTTGCGCCTATCGAGCCCTTTCGCAGCGGCCATCTGGCTGTGGATGACCTGCATACACTGTATTGGGAGGAATGCGGTCACCCGCAAGGCGTGCCGGTGGTATTTCTGCACGGTGGTCCAGGCGCGGGGTTGTCGCCAAAACACCGGCAATTTTTTGACCCCGACCATTACCGCATTGTGCTGTTTGACCAGCGTGGCGCGGGCCAATCCATCCCGTTGGGTGAGGTACGCCAGAACACCACCCAACTGCTGATCGAGGACATCGAGCGCCTTCGGCTGATGCTGGGCATCGACAAATGGCTGGTGTTTGGTGGCTCCTGGGGCTCCACGCTGGCCCTGGCCTATGGTCAGGCGCACCCCGAACGCTGCACCGGTTTTGTCTTGCGCGGTATATTTTTATGCACACGCGCTGAGATTGACTGGTTTTTCGACGGCATCAAGTGGTTTTTCCCCAAAGAGTTTGACTGTTTTGTCGCCGACATTCCAGCCGCCGAGCGGGGCAATTTATTGCAGGCCTATGCCAAACGCCTGTTTGGCGACGACCCGGCACAAAGCCTGCAGGCCGCGCGCACCTGGAGTCGCTATGAGGGTAGTTGCCTGCATTTGCTGCAACACCCGGAAGTGGCCGATCAGTTCGGCGCTGACGCGGTGGCACTCGGTGTGGGTCGGCTCGAAGCGCACTATTTTCTCCATGATGCGTTCTTGAGCGACGACCAGTTGATTCGGCAAGTGGATCGCATTCGTCACTTGCCCGCAGCCATCATCCAGGGTCGTTATGACGTGGTGTGCCCGATACGCTCGGCCTGGCGCTTGCATCAGGCTTGGCCCGAAGCGAGTTTTGAGATCATCGAGGATGCTGGCCATGCCGCCTTTGAACCCGGTATCGCCAAGGCACTGGTTGCCGCCACCGAGCGGTTCAAGCGCAGCGGCTGGTTGGGCGACTCAGCGGGGAAGCCATAAGGGTTGTTCTGGACAAGCCCTTGGGGGTCAAGCAAAAACAACTTGAACAGGTCGGCCGCACTGACAAGCGCCATGTGCGCCCATAGCTGGCGCGCCAAATGTATAGGTTATTTCTTGCCGAATCCTAATCATCACCGCGCTGGCGCTTGCCTGAGCCCTCGTTGCGGCCCTTGATGTCATGTTCGTTGGCGCTGCGATGGCATTCGATGCAGTCATCAAATTTTGGAATCCCTTCCTTGATGTGCTTGCGGCGGATGTTGTCTGGTGTGTGCTCGTGGCAACCATAGCAGGTAAAACGGCTGTAGTCGTTGCGCACATGGCAGGTCACGCAACTGGCGTTGTGATCCTTGTCCAGCACAAAGTACTTGTTGTGGTCAAACGTGGCTGGTGTCCACTTCTGCTGGGTATGGCACTGCAGGCAATTGCCCGTGATCTGCTTGTGCAGTGAATCCGCAGGCGCTTTGTGGCAGGTCTGGCATTGCTCGCCAGCGGCCTTGTTGAGCAAACTGTGGTCGAACTGGCGCTGGCGGGCAAAGCGCTTCACACCCGCGTGGTCGCTGTGGCAGGCCACGCAATCCTG
>JAIFMA010000130.1 GCA_020048795.1 Rhodoferax sp. | reverse complement strand
GTGCACTTTCTGGAAAACGATTCCGTGACGATCAAGGGCATCCGGTTTCTTGGTTGCACCCTTTGGACAGATTTTGAGTTTTACGGGTTGGAGAGAAAACAAACACTGATGGAAATGTCAGACAAGCGCTGGCCTGACTACCTGGGGCGCATTCAGTCCAGACGAAGCATGACCGGCAGACTTTCACCAGAGTTGACCATAAATCGCCATTTAGCAAGCAGAGCATGGTTGCAAGAGCAATTGTCCTTGTGTGAACGCTCCAAAACAGTGGTGGTCACGCACCACTACCCAAACAAGAAATCGACACCGCCAAAATTCGTAGGCGATGAAATGAATGTAGTTTTTGGATCACATATTCCTGTTGAACTCGTCAGGCAGACCAGCCTTTGGATACATGGACACAGCCATAACCATGTTGACTATCGCCTGGGTGACAGCAAACAGTCCACCCGTGTGATTGCCAATCCGAGAGGCTACGAATCTTGGTTGGCTGAACCTGAAAACTATCAATTCGATTCAGGGTATCTGGTAGCGCAGTTACCGGATGGAAACTGGGCTCAAAATCATGAATTTTGAAATCGCCAGAGGTATTTTTGAGCACACGCTTGACTGCGAAACCCGCGTCAGTACGGCTCTCAATCTTGGACTACTCAATCTGATCAACAAGGATTTGATTGAATCAACCAGTCAGATGGTGAGTAACGCCATGGCAGCCGGTGAGCGTGTCTGGATGACCTCAGACATGCATTTCTTGCATGCCAACATCATCCGATACAGCAATCGTCCGTTCTATAACGTCAGTGACATGACGGGTGCACACCTGCAATTGCTGCAAAAGGTGCCAGCCACCGATCTGCTGATCTTTGTGGGCGACATGACCATGGGCAACTACCAGGACGGTGTTGACCTCATCAGAACAATTCCTGCAAGAAAAATCCTGGTTGTGGGCAACCATGACATGACTCGCGAAGGGGTTTGCCGGTATGGCCGTGAAAGAAAGCTGTTTGAGGCCCTTATTCCCTTCCTGTATTGGCCTGGACTCATGGGACGGATGGTGTTTGTTTCGCATTATCCGGCTTTCATTCCAAGCAGTTACAAGGGCGAACTGGTCATGAACTATCACGGCCACTTGCATGAGAAAACGATGGAGTCAAACCACCGGATCAAGTATTTCAACGTGGGTTGGGATGTATCGCACGGACTGCTTTGTCTGTAAGGAGAATTGATGAAAGCAACACTGAATTTTAAAAATGATGAAAAAGTGTTTACCGCGCTGCTCGGCGATGGAGCGTTGCTTTCGCATGAGAGTCCCATCGCGCTGGCACAACTCCTCATCGATTCCGGTGTTTTGCCAGGTCATGCGCAATGGCACATCTGGACGCTGGAGAATAAATTCGAAGACATCATGAAGGCCGTGGCTACAGGCGATATGACTTGGGCACGCATGGCCAAGTTCGAACTTGGGGTACGAATGTCATGAAAATCCATCTCGCCAGTGATTTGCACCTTGAGATGTTGAATTACAAGCCCGGCCAGTTATATACCGCGTCATCGAGCAAAGAATTTTTGCCAAAACGAATTATTGGTCCAGTGCCTGGTGCTGATGTGTTGGTGCTGGCTGGCGACATTGCAGACGGTGCTTATGCTTGCAAATTATTTGCAGATTGGGCGATGGATAAGCCTCGCAACATTATTTATATCGCTGGCAATCACGAATTTTATGGCCACCCCATTGATCCGATTTATGGCAAGCTGCGCAAAGGGGCCGCACTCAACAACATCCATTTTCTGGAAAACGACAGTGTTGTGATTGACGGTGTGCGCTTTCTTGGCACTACGCTGTGGACTGATTACCGTTTGGAACTAAATCGAACCCAAAGACAATTGATGGAGTACTGCGGGACCAGACTCAATGATCATTACCAAATTCGCATTGGGCGGCATGAGTTTACTCCGCAAGATGCACTTGAACGCCATGAGATCGCACGGGCATGGCTGACAGATGAGTTGGCGAAACCCTTTGAAGGCAAAACGGTGGTGGTGTCACACCATGCCCCTCATCCATTGTCAGTACATCCACGATATATCGGCAATCAACTCAATGCAGCTTTTGTCAGTGATCTTGCCGATCTGATGCCAAATGTTGATTTATGGCTGCATGGTCATGTGCACGACAGCTTCGATTACCAGGTCGGGCGATGCCGGGTGGTCGCCAATCCGGCGGGCTATGTTCTGAACCGTCGCCATGCCCTTGATCCGAGCGAATACGAGTTTGAAAACAAGGCATTTGATCGAAATTTGCTGGTTGAAGTTTGATGAAAAAAGCCAATGAATTTCTGCTGGTCGGGGTGATCGTGATTGCAATTTCAGTGGTGGCCTACTTCAATTTTTCTGTCTGGAAAGAGTGCCGAGAGACGAACTCGTTTTTTTATTGTTTGCAGCTCATGAACAAATGAAAATCCTTGTCCTCAGCGATGTACATCTGTCACACCGACCGTTTGCAGTGGTGATCGATGGTGCGCGCCTCGATGAACATGCTGATGTTGTTGTCCTGGCGGGCGATATCGATGATGGCCTGGGTGGCTTTCGATGGGCGCGCGAGGCATTTCCTGACAAACCTATTGTGATGGTGGCTGGAAATCATGAGTTTTACGAGATGCGCTGGATGCGGCACGTTGACGACATGCGGGAGGCAGCCAATACTCATGATATTGATTTTTTGGAAGCTGATGGCGTTGATCTGGGCGGCGTGCGGTTCCTGGGATGCACCCTGTGGACGGATTTCGAGTTGTTTGGCGCAGAGAAAAAAACCACTGCGATGCGGGTTGCCAGAGCCCAAATGAACGATTTTCATTGCATCAGTTTGTCACGGTATGCCGAATTTCATTGGGCGCATTCCAAATACCTGATGCCTGAGTTGACTGTGCTCCGGCATCAGGGAAGTGTTCAGTGGCTTGCTAAAAAACTCGGAAAAGGTACTGATCCAAAAAAGACAGTGGTGGTGACTCATCATGCGCCGCATCCAAATTCTGTGCCCCCATATTTTGCGAAAGACATGCTATCAGCGGCTTACGCCAGCGATTTGACGCAACTCATGGGAAAAGCCGGTCTTTGGATTCACGGGCATATGCACCACAGTGTTGACTACAACGCCAGTGGCACCCGGATCGTCAGCAATCCGCGCGGCTATATGCACAAAAACGGCGGCTTTGAGAATGCACGGTTCAATCCCGCTTTGCTGGTCGAGATATGACAGCGCGGCTCCACCAGAACAAAAGATCTGATGTCTGACTTTGAACAACAGCATATTCAACTCGAAATTGGCATGACCTACCCAGCACAGTCAATAACCAGCGAATTGATGCAAGGGTGGAGTCAGCGTATTCCTCCACCCCGGATTCAAGGTGGCTGCGTTCTCTACTTGGATTTCGATGGTGTTCTGCACTCACACTCTGTATTTGTGTCACGTAAGCAAGGAATTCATTTCGGCCTGGAGGCACTGATGCACAGCCGACAGACCGGTCATGTTCATTACCTGTTCGAACACGCCAAGTTGCTTGAATCCTTGCTAGAGCCCTATCCGCATGTGCGCATCGTTTTGTCGACTACATGGGCGCAAAGCGGCTACACCCAAGCAAGGAGTCGATTGACCAAGTCCCTCCAAACACGCTGTATTGGTGCAACGTTTCATCGCGCCATGAATCAGCAATTATTTCGCCAAGCCCCACGGGGACTTCAGGTGTACGCTGATGTCTGTCGGCGTGTACCAGATCGGTGGATCGCCCTTGATGATGACTATTTCAACTGGCCATCATGGACGCTGGATCTATTCGTTCGCACCGATCCAGACCTGGGGATTTCCGAACCGCATGTGCTGGCTAAGCTGCAGGCGAAGTTGCTGGAGCAGTTCGGTTAGGTAAATTTAAAACCCCACATTGGGTATCAATACACACAATAATGAGAGAGCAAAATTCAAATTTGACTGCGTTTGTATGGGCAAGGAGTAGCTGTAACGTTCACGACGAACCTGTAACAGTTTTAACCGAGTGGCGAATCATGCGGGTCTGCAACCTTGGCGCAAACGGCAAACGAACACTGCATTTGACTGGAAGCACGCCAAAAACCAACGGTCGGGTCACGACCGAACTCGTTAGTTGCGAAATGACCCGAATGCAAGCGACTACATCATCAGGCAGGGTCTATCTGCTGGCGGGTGAACCAAGTGACGGCAATATGGCAGAGATCGCCATCACGGTCTGGCTGAGAGGAGCAGGCAAGGTTGTGCAACATGAAGACGTAACGTTTGCCATCTTGCGCTTGCGAAAATTCAAGCTAAAAAGAAGCTGTGCTGCAAGTACCAACCTAGGGTTGCCCAGCACCCCTGATGCATAAAGATCAAGGGGGATACGCCAGTAAGCATAAGTTCAGACATCCTGATCCAGCAGGGTCAAAATTTGAGAACATTTTTGGTGCCATTACCTTCCGAAAATGCGCGGATGTCGCCCCAGTGCGGATCAGGAATTCTGAAGTTTTCTACGTCATGTCTAGTGGTTTTCAAAGGGGGGGAGGCCGAACATTTGAAGTATGAAACTTTGGTGTGACAGCTTATGCCCAAAATTTTGACTCGTAATGAAGGCGAAATATCATCACCCACTCCAGCGGCTTGGACAATCCGGCTTGAAAGCACAAATCGACTAGTCAATACTTTCGCACTACAAGAAAAACATGACTGCATTATTTCAGCGAACACCAAACTTGCGAGCTTTGACAAGATGGTGCGATTTTCTGTCCTCAATTGGCTCAATCTTTCATTGATGCACTCGATGAGGTCATGAAAAGGCGGCACGGTGACTTCCCGCTCATTCCAACAACGCTCAAGATGTCGGTCAATCATGATGATCGGAGTAAGATTTTGGCAGTATTTTGGCTAGGCAGCAGACAATTTGACTTTCACCCAGTCCTTTGTACAAGGACTGAAAACAAGTGACTATTTCAGATACTCATCAGGAGATTTATGGAAACGGACTCCGATTTTCACGTTCACAATAGCTCATCGATGTTTGTGATTTACCCGCATACAGACGCTGCATTTAACTGGCTTGACAAAAACGTCAGCGCAGAAACCAAGGTCCCAGGTGGCGGTGTCGCTG
>JAIFMA010000044.1 GCA_020048795.1 Rhodoferax sp. | reverse complement strand
AGGAGGAAATTGGTGTGCACTTGATGATTTACGACCATGACGATGTGCGTGGTGCGCTTAAACCCGATGCCAAGGGTCGCGCACCGCGTGGTGATATCCAGGCTCTGCGCCGTTTGCTGGGAAAGGTGTCGTCATGAGCGCCCGGCAGTCAGGTCTGTCGCGACGCGGTTGGCTGGCCGGAGCCGTGGGCCTTGCACTTGCGGCTGGTGGAACTGGTTTGGCCGTGCAGCGAGCCCGACAGCAGGCACAGGGCCTTTCGGCAGTCGAGACCGCATTTTGGTTGCAGAACTTTAGCCAGGTAGATGGCCCCTCGCTGGCCATGGCAGCGTTCAAAGGCAAGCCTTTGGTGCTCAATTTCTGGGCTACCTGGTGTCCGCCCTGTGTGGAAGAACTTCCGTTATTGAGCAGCTTTTTTACGGCAAATAAAGATAAAGGTTGGCAAGTTCTCGGTTTGGCGGTTGATCAGGCGGCTCCAGTCAGGCGTTTCTTGACCCAATCACCCTTGTCCTTCCCGGTCGCGTTGGCGGGTTTCCCCGGAGTTGAGTTGAGCCGCTCGCTGGGTAATTTGACGGGCGGCCTGCCGTTTACCGTCGTCTTTGGGGGTGGTGGTGCCGTGCAACACCGTAAAATGGGAAGGCTGGGTCTTCCTGATTTACAAGCTTGGGAGGGCTCCAGGGGTTTGTGACGCGATTGAATTGAACTGTAGAATAAAGACTTTTAGCATTATTTAGCTTACATTTAATATTAATTATTGAAATTTAGGCTAAATTTGAGTGATTTCCCCCTTGTTTGTTGGAGCCCGCATGGACCTTAGAAAACTTAAAACCCTGATCGACCTGGTGTCTGAGTCAAACGTCTCGGAGCTTGAAATTACCGAGGCCGAAGGCAAGGTGCGTATTGTCAAGGGTGGTGTCGCCATGCCGGTCCAATACGTGCAGGCACCCATGGCATCCTTGTCGACACCGCTGCCCTCGGGTGAACCAGTGGCCACGGCTGTCGTGGCTGAAACCGGTCATACCACCAAGTCGCCGATGGTGGGCACGTTTTACCGTTCGGCATCGCCAGGTGCCAAGGCATTTGTCGAAGTCGGCGACGCAGTGAAAGAGGGCGACACCATCTGCATCATTGAGGCCATGAAGATACTCAATGAAATCGAGGCTGACAAGACGGGAAATATCAAACGAATCCTGGCGGAAAATGGCCAAGCGGTCGAATACGGGCAACCCCTTTTCATCATCGAGTGATGTCAGGCGAACCCCATGTTTAAAAAAATATTGGTTGCCAATCGTGGCGAAATAGCCCTGCGAATTCAACGGGCTTGTCGCGAGTTGGGCATCAAGGCAGTGATGGTGTATTCAGAGGCCGACCGCGAAGCGAAATATGTCAAGCTGGCAGAAGAAGCGGTCTGCATTGGGCCGGCACCCTCTGGCCTGAGCTATTTGAATATGCTGGCGATCATTTCTGCAGCCGAGGTAACCGATGCTGAGGCGATTCACCCCGGGTATGGGTTTTTGAGTGAAAACGCAGACTTTGCTGAGCGGGTGGAGCGCAGTGGCTTTCAGTTTATTGGTCCAACGCCGGAATCGATCCGCATCATGGGCGACAAGGTGTCGGCCAAGCAGGCCATGATCAAGGCGGGTGTGCCGTGTGTGCCAGGCTCCGAGGGTGAATTGCCCGATGACCCGGTGCAGATCAAGCGCATCGCCAAGAGCGTGGGTTACCCGGTGATCATCAAGGCAGCGGGCGGTGGCGGCGGCCGTGGCATGCGGGTGGTGCATACGGAGGCTGCACTCATCAATGCGGTCGCGATGACCAAAAATGAAGCCGGAATTGCCTTTGGCAACCAGGCTGTTTACATGGAGAAATTTCTCCAAAATCCGCGCCATGTTGAGATACAAATCCTGGCGGACAAATACAAAAATGCAGTTTATCTGGGCGAGCGTGATTGCTCGATGCAGCGACGCCACCAAAAAATTATCGAAGAGGCACCTGCGCCAGGTATCCCTCGCAAGATCATCGACCGGGTGGGTGACCGCTGTGTTGCCGCCTGCAAGAAAATTGGGTACCGCGGAGCCGGCACCTTTGAGTTTTTGTACGAGGACGGCGAGTTTTACTTTATCGAGATGAACACCCGGGTTCAGGTGGAGCATCCGGTCACCGAAATGACGACGGGCATCGACATTGTCAAGACCCAGATCATGGTGGCGGCTGGCGAGCGACTACCCTTTACGCAACGTCAAATCCAGATTCGCGGGCATGCCATTGAGTGCCGGTTGAACGCGGAAGACTCCTACAAGTTCATTCCATCGCCCGGGCGCATCACCATGTGGCATCCACCCGGTGGGCCCGGTGTGCGGGTGGATTCGCATGTTTATACCAATTATTTTGTGCCGCCCAACTATGACTCGATGATCGGCAAGATCATTGTGCATGGTGATACGCGAGAGCAGGCACTGGCGCGTATGCGAACTGCGTTGGGCGAAACCGTGGTGGAGGGCATCAATACCAACATTGCTTTGCATCGGGAACTGATGATTGATGCCAAGTTCATGTCTGGCGGCACCAACATTCATTACCTGGAAGGTTGGCTGGCAGATCATGCCCGCTGAGCTGGCGGTACCATGTTCGAATTGCGATTGATGTGCCCGGAGAATCGGGTTGAGGCCCTCAGTGATGCGCTTGATGCTCTGGATGCGTTAAGTGTCAGTGTTGAGGATGCCGACGCACAAACTGATGCCGAACAGGCTTTGTTTGGTGAGCCCGGCATGCCGCCGCCCAAGGAGGGCTGGCATCGTTCACGAGTACTGTCACTGTTTGCCATGCAAGAGCAGGCGCAGGCGGCGCTGCCATTGTTGCAGGTGCAGGATTTTTTTGCCGGGTGCCAGGTTTTGGGCATTCACGAGGTGCCCGAGCAGGATTGGGTTCGCCTGACACAATCACAGTTCGCACCGGTGGACATCACGCCTGAGTTCTGGATTGTGCCCACTTGGCACGAGCCGCCTGAGCGGGCGCGGGTGGTGATTCGTCTTGATCCAGGTCTGGCTTTCGGGACTGGCACCCATCCGACCACACGCATGTGCTTGCGCTGGATCGCTGGTCATGGTCGAGCGGACGCGAGGTTGCGGGTACTGGATTACGGTTGTGGATCAGGCATTTTGGCCATTGGCGCAGCCAAATTTGGTGCAACGATCGTTGATGCTGTTGACATTGACGGTGCTGCTGTTGAGACAACGCTGTTGAACGCCCAAGCCAATCATGTCGTACTAAACGTGGGCAAGCCAGAAATTGTCAGCGGTGTTTATCAGGTGGTACTCGCCAATATTTTGGCAAACCCCCTGAAAGTGTTGGCACCTTTGCTGTGGTCGCATGTGAGCACGGGCGGATTTTTGGTGCTGGCAGGTATTCTGGAGCGTCAGGCCGATGAACTCAAGGCTGCTTATGCCCCCTACGGCCACTTGAGTGTGTCGGATCGTGAAGAGGGCTGGATACTGATGACGGCCTCACGCTGACAACGATTCGCAGCCACTGGAATCCCATGAGCCTGTTGACACGCTGTCCGGCCTGCGAAACGCTTTACAAACTGGTGCCGGACCAACTGCGGATTTCTCAAGGCTGGGTCAAGTGTGGTCAATGTGCTGAAATATTTGATGCATCGCAGCATTTGATCCAGATGGCAACTGCATCCGAGACGGTGCTGCTCAGTACCCCGGCACCACATGTATTGGGGCCTGCTCCATGTATTTCTGCGGTCAACCCGTCCACCGAACATGAAGATGGACACCAGGATGGGGCCGCAGCCACACCGAACCCAGAGGCAGAAACAAATACGGTCGAAACAAATGGCGGCATGAATTGTTTGCCACCGGTACCAGATGTCGAGCCATTCATCAGTCAGCAGGATCAGGGGGCACCAAATGATTCGATTCTGGATGATGTGGTCATCGAAAAGCAGCAGCAACAAGTGCTTGCCGACATCGTCGATTCACCAGACCCGGCCCCCAATACTTTAGGCAAGGTTGAATCAATCCCCGAACCGGTGTCTTTTTTGGTTGGGTCTGACCACAAGGCGGTCTGGCACACCAGAATGGGCAAAGTTGTGTTATCGCTGCTAGCTATTTCGCTGATCGTCGCCGCGGTGATTCAATGGCTTTATTGGGAACGTGACCGCTTGGTGGCGACTAACCCCCAATGGAGGCCGCTGTTGCAACAGTTTTGCCAGCACTTGAATTGCTCGGTGCGCGCCATGCAGCGTATTGAGTCTGTTGTTATCGACGCAGCAACATTCAATAAGTTAGGGGTGGATGGTTACCGTTTGAGTTTTAACATCAAAAATCTGTCGGGTGTGACATTGGCTATGCCCAGTGTGGAATTGACGCTGACAGACTCGCAAGAACGTATTCTGGTTCGACGGGTGCTGTCACGGCAGGATTTGTTGGTGGTGTCGGATGACTTGCCGGCTGGGTCAGAATTACCGGTGACAGTGGTCATGCGTATCAGGCTGAACGAAGCACTGCCACGTGCCATGGGCTACCGACTGTTGGCGTTTTATCCTGATTGAAAAAGCCCGATGCACATTGGCAGCGGGCTTGACGCAGGCGGAGTTGGCCCAAAGCTCAGGGTTTTGACCCGGTTGGAAATGGCCATGCAGCTTGAGGATTGAGTTTTGTTTGCGCAGCGGGGGAGGCCTTTTCGACCGGCGCTTTGGCGGCTTTTTTAGTCGGCGCTGCTTTTTTGGCTGCAACGGATTTTGCTGCTACAAGTTTTTTGGCTGGTGGCGTTTTTTGGGCTACCACGACTTTTTTGGCAGGTGCCACTTTGGCGGCTACCGCCGGTTTTTTGGCCGTTGTCGCAGCTTTTGCGGGAGCTGCCTTTTTAGTGGCGGGGGCCTTGGTTGCTGGTGCTGGAGCCGCTTTTTTGGCGGCCGGTTTTTTTGCAGTTGCCATTTGAATCTCCTTGATCAATTTACAAAGAGCACTTCATGCGGGAAGGTGCACGAAGCGATTCATGGTGTTGGGCTTGATCCCAGCCACATGAACTTGGGTGCACAAGTCTGACCAAACTCAACGGTGGTTTGACAGCTTGTGAAATTGCTTGCGTCATAACTTGCCATCATTCCCAGGACAGTGCACCGCCCGACTGGTACTCAATGACACGTGTTTCGAAGAAGTTACGCTCTTTTTTCAAGTCGATCATTTCACTCATCCACGGAAACGGATTCTCTTCATTCGGAAATAGCGATTCCAGTCCGATCTGGGTGGCACGCCGATTGGCAATGTAGCGCAGATACCCCTTGAACATCGAGGCGTTCATGCCCAGGACACCGCGCGGCATGGTGTCTTCCGCATAGCGGTACTCCAGATCGACCGCCTGTTCAAAAAGTGCCTTGATCTCAGCCTTGAATTCTGGTGTCCACAACTGCGGGTTTTCCAGCTTGAGCTGGTTGATCAGGTCAATGCCAAAGTTGCAGTGCATCGACTCGTCGCGCAGGATGTACTGGTACTGCTCAGCCGTTCCGGTCATCTTGTTTTGCCGACCAAGTGCCAGAATCTGTGTGAAGCCCACATAAAAGAACAAACCCTCCATCAGGCAGGCAAACACGATCAGCGATTTGAGCAGCGTTTGGTCGGTTTCAGGGGTGCCCGTCGTGAACTGTGGGTCCATGATGACTTCGATGAATGGAATCAGGAACTCATCCTTGTCACGAATCGACTTGATCTCGTGGTAGGCACTGAAGATTTCTCCCTCGTCAAGCCCCAGCGACTCGACGATGTATTGATAAGCATGGGTGTGAATGGCTTCCTCAAAGGCCTGTCGCAACATGAATTGTCGGCACTCTGGCGCAGTGATATGGCGGTAAGTGCCCAATACGATATTGTTGGCAGCCAGCGAATCGGCTGTGACGAAAAACCCCAGATTCCGCTTGACGATACGCCGTTCGTCCTCACTCAAGCCATTGGGGTCTTTCCACAGCGCAATGTCACGCGTCATATTGACCTCTTGCGGCATCCAGTGGTTGGCGCAGCTTGATAGGTACTTTTCCCAAGCCCATTTGTACTTGAAAGGCACCAATTGATTGACATCTGTCTTGCCGTTAATGATGCGTTTGTCCGCCGCGTTGACACGCCTTGTGGTGACCCCTGTGGCATCAACGGCGACGGGTTTTAACGGCGCAGTTGCTGGTTGAGTGGGGATGAGAGGCAATGTCTCCGACGGACCATTAAAGCACTTCGTCGACAGAAGACTGGGCAGATCGCGTGGTGTGTTCAAGCTGGCAGTGGGTGTGACATCTTCGTCCCAGGACAACATATGGATTTCCAATCATCGAATTATGAGAGTGCAGGCCAAAAATAGAAAGTCTTGTCTCGTTGGAACGTGCTGATGCAATGGGCAATGTGGTGCATCAGCATCGCCCCCAACTTGAAGCAGCCGCATCATTGGCAAGATTCACAGGTGGGGTCATCGACACCACAAAATCTGACATCGGTGGCGGGTGATGCTGCCAACTGCTGGCGCGCTGCTACTGCTGCCGCATCCAATGCGCTGCTAGCTCCTTTGCCTAGCGCATCCGTGCCTGAGGACACCGCGTTCATGCGTCCTGCCGTGACGGTGGATTTCTCAGCGTGTGTGGCCGACATGGTGCGAAGGTAGTAGGTGGTTTTGAGGCCACGCACCCAGGCCAGTTTGTAGGTGTCGTCAAGTTTTTTTCCAGACGCGCCTGACATGTAGATATTGAGCGACTGTGCCTGGTCAATCCACTTTTGACGTCGTGCGGCTGCATCTACCAGCCAGCGGGTTTCGACTTCAAAGGCCGTCGCGTAGAGTGATTTGACTTCGGCTGGAACACGATCAATCGCCTGTAGCGAGCCGTCAAAATGCTTCAGGTCCATCACCATCACGTCGTCCCACAGTCCCAGGCGCTTGAGGTCACGCACCAGGTAACTGTTGATGATGGTGAACTCACCCGACAGGTTGGACTTGACCGACAGATTGCCAAAGCAGGGTTCGATCGAAGCATCAACGCCAATGATGTTGGAAATGGTGGCAGTCGGAGCAATTGCCACGCAATTGGAGTTGCGCATACCATCCTGCGCAATCTTCTGGCGCAAGCTGTCCCAGTTCAACTTGGTGCTGCGGTCGACTTCGACATAACCTCCACGCTCGTGCGCCAGCATGTTCAGCGTGTCGAGCGGCAAAATACCCTGGTCCCACAAGGAGCCCTTATAGCTGGAGTATTTGCCACGCTCACGCGCGAGTTCGGTTGAGGCCCAGTAGGCGTAGTAACAAATGGCCTCCATGGACTCGTCTGCAAAGTCCACCGCGGCTTCGCTGGCGTAGGGAATGCGCAACTGGTAAAGGCTATCCTGAAACGCCATCAGGCCCAGGCCTACAGGGCGGTGGCGCATGTTCGAATCCCGTGCTTTCTTCACGGCGTAGTAATTGATGTCGATCACGTTGTCGAGCATGCGCATCGCGGTGGTGATGGTCTTTTGCAGCTTGGTGTGGTCGATGCCACCCTCCTTCAGATGCTGTAACAAGTTGACCGAACCCAGATTACATACCGCCGTTTCGGTCTTGCTGGTGTTAAGCGTGATTTCGGTACACAGGTTGCTGGAATGCACCACCCCCATGTGTTGCTGGGGCGAGCGAATATTACAGGCATCCTTGAAAGTGATCCAGGGGTGGCCAGTCTCAAATAACATGGTGAGCATCTTGCGCCACAAATCGGTGGCTGGTAACGTGCGGGTTGGCTTGATTTCCCCGCGTGCCGCTTTCTCTTCATAAGCCACGTAGGCGGACTCGAACGCGGCACCAAACTTGTCGTGCAAATCAGGTACGTTGTTGGGCGAGAAGAGGGTCCATTGACCCTTTTCCATGACGCGGCGCATGAACAGGTCAGGAATCCAGTTAGACGTGTTCATGTCGTGAGTACGACGGCGGTCGTCACCGGTGTTTTTGCGCAGCTCCAGAAATTCTTCAATGTCCAGGTGCCAGGTTTCAAGGTAAGTGCACACTGCACCCTTGCGCTTGCCACCCTGATTGACGGCCACGGCGGTGTCATTGACGACCTTCAAAAAAGGCACCACGCCTTGCGATTCGCCATTGGTGCCTTTGATGTGGCTACCCAAAGCGCGCACCGGGGTCCAATCATTGCCCAGGCCACCGGCAAACTTGGACAGCAAGGCATTTTCCTTGATGGCTTCGTAGATGCCATCAAGGTCGTCAGGAACTGTGGTCAGGTAACAGCTTGACAATTGCGAGCGCAAGGTGCCACTGTTAAACAGAGTTGGCGTGCTGGACATGAAATCGAAGTTGGAGAGCAGCTCATAAAACTCGATGGCGCGAGCCTCACGGTCTATTTCATTGAGTGAAAGCCCCATGGCGACACGCATGAAAAATGCCTGTGGCAACTCAATACGGCTTTTGCCGACATGCAAAAAATAGCGGTCATAAAGTGTTTGCAGGCCCAGGTAGTCAAACTTGAGGTCACGGTCGGCCTTGAGTGCGTTGGCCACCCGGGTCAGGTCAAACTGCAGCAACTTTTCGTCAAGTAACTCGTTTTCAACGCCGCGCTGAATGAACTGAGGGAAATAGTCCACATAGGCTTGCGCCATGTCAACTTGGGCCACATCTTGCCCCAGCACTTCTTTGGCGATGGTGTGAAACAGCAGCCGAGCTGTGGCAAAGGTGTAGTCAGGGTCTTTTTCGATCAGGGTGCGGGCGGCTAGCACGGAGGCCTTGTAAACCTCGTCCATGGGCACGCCATCGTAAAGGTTACGCATGGTCTCGGCCAGGATTGGCTGTGGCTTGACATCTACACCGAGCCCGCTACAAGCGGCTGAAATAATGCGGTGGAGCCGATCAAGGTCCAGCACCACACGCTGTCCGTTGTCGATGGCGTGTAGAGGCGGGGTAGCCGCGGCCTCTTGCGTTACCTTTTGCGCACGCTCCTGGGTTCGTTTTTCGCGGTAAAGGACGTAAGCCCGGGCAATCTCATGGTGGCTGCTACGCATCAACCCGAGCTCGACCTGGTCTTGCACGTCTTCGATATGAAAGGTGCCACCGCCCGGACGTGAACGCATCAAGGCGCGAATCACGCCCTGTGTCAGATCTTCCACGGTTTCGCGCACGCTGGCCGAGGCTGCGCCCTGAGTGCCATGAACGGCCAGAAACGCCTTCATCATGGCGACGGCGATCTTGTTGGGTTCAAACGGAACCACTGCCCCGTTGCGGCGAATGATCTGGTATTGACTCAAGGTTCCCTGGCTTGCGGGCAATATGCCATCGGCAAAGCCGCCGGGCATCAGGCTGGAAAGATGGGGTGAAGGTGTGGACAAGCTTGACTGCATGGCTTCCTTGTTAGTGGCGGGTAGTGGTTCGACGCAGCGACAGCATAAAGATGAAGAAGATACTTCGCTCGACTGTCAAAACACGGGTGGCACACTATAGCTGGTGTTTTATGGGTGCCTAGACGCTACCCGTAGTGTTCTGGCGACTTCGGATCATGAATCGGATGTACCTGTCATTTCGCTTTTTGATAGCGACTAAACCTGATCTGGCTTTGTTTTGTGCCTTGATAGCCAAAAAATACTCGTTGTCAAGCGACTCAACCGACCGGGTGATTCACGTTCGATCTAAGGGTAAATACTGAGGTTTGAGCTGCAAAATATTTTTCAATCTCATCCAGTCAAACCCCGGCCCCGGATCACGCTTGCGGCCGGGAGCGATGTGTTCATGCCCGGCAATGTGGGCAATGGGAAAGCGCAGCATGATGTCCCGGCACAGCGTGCACAGTCTGTTGTATTGGGCATCGTCAAACACGTCACCCTCCAGGCCCTCGAGTTCAATGCCAATGCTGTCGTCGTTGCAATTGCTGCGCCCCCGGTAACTTGAAGCACCCGCATGCCAGGCACGATCAGCGCAGCTGACAAACTGCCAAAGCTCCCCACTGCGCCGAATATAAAAATGGGACGAGACGGCAATACCTTCAATTCGTTGAAAATAGGGGTGCCCCTGCCAGTCGAGTTGATTGGTAAAGAGCTGCTGCACTTGATCACCGCCATACTGCCCGGGCGGCAAGCTGATCGAATGCAGCACGATCAGGTCGATGTGTGCTTGTGCCGGGCGGTCTCCAAAGTTGGGCGAAGGTAACGGCCGGGCCTGTGGGTACCAGCCATCGACCCAGAGTGCTGCGTCAGGCAAAGATTCAGCCGGGTTCATCCGACTCCTCACCATGGCCGATGGCTTCGGGTGATTCGATCTGCAGGCGTGAGATGCGATAGCGCATTTGCCGCAGGCTCAATCCCAGGCGAGCGGCAGCAGCGGTGCGGTTAAAGCCGGTTGCCGTCAGAGCTTGCTGCAGGATGCCGCGCTCAATGGTGTCAAGATGGCTTTGCAGGTCTACGGGAATATCAACGGTCGATGTCTTGGGCTCAGCGACAGGGGACCAGGTCAGTTTGCCGGCCGTCACAGGCAGGAGTTGCAAGCTTGAATCGATATGCAAGTTTTGCCCGTCACCCAGGGCCACCGCCCGGTACAGCAGGTTCTCTAGTTCCCGGACGTTACCTGGCATCGAGAGGCGTGACAGTTCTTCAAGAATGTCGCTTGGTAGTTCCGGGACCGGGATGGCGGACTCTTCGGCGATACGCGCCAGCAAGGCCGTGCACAGATCAGGCAGGTCTTCGGCGCGGTCCCGCAGTGGCGCAATCACCATGTCGATGACGTTAAGACGATAAAAAAGATCCTGCCGGAAACGGCCTTCCTGCACTTCTTGTGCCAGATTTTTGTGGGTGGCGCTGACAATGCGCACATCGACCAGTTCTTCTTGCGTCGAACCCAGGGGGCGGATGCGTCGCTCCTGAATTGCCCGCAGCAACTTGGACTGCATGGCAAGCGGCAAGTCGCCGATTTCGTCCAGAAACAGCGTTCCACCGCGAGCTGCCTGAAAAAATCCCTCGCGATCCTGTTGCGCCCCGGTATACGCTCCCTTTTTGACACCAAAGAACTCGGCTTCGAGCAAGTTCTCGGGAATGGCACTACAGTTCACGGCCACCCATGGCCCTTTGACTCGATGGCTATTGGCGTGGATGGCGTAAGCCACCAGTTCCTTGCCGGTGCCAGATTCGCCGGTGACCATCACCGGTGCCATGCTGGTTGCCACTTTGAGAATGCGTTCTTTCACCTGGCTCATGCAAAGCGACTTGCCGACCAGCCTGCCCAAGGCTCTCTGACCCAAGGCACCAGATGCGGCAAGCAGCGTCTCATGTACCTGGTGGTCGGGTTCGGAGCCAGTCACACTGGGCGTGCTGCGCACCGCCGCCGCGACAACACTGCGAAACTGCTTCAGGTCAACCGGTTTGGTCAGGTAATCAAAAGCACCCGCCTTGAGTGCCTCAACCGCGTTCTGAGTGGATCCGTAGGCAGTGATCACAACACAACGCTCTTCGCGGCGTTTGGCCTTGAGGTCGGTAATAAGCGACATGCCCAGACCGTCGGGCAGGCGCATGTCGGTGATCATCACGTCAAATGGACGTTCAGCCAGCAACGCTTGTGCTTGCTGCAAGTTCTCGGCGGTGTCGATCTGGTAGCCTTCACGCAATAGGGTGAGTTCGTACAGTGTCCTGAGATCCGGCTCGTCATCAACTACCAGAATGCGGGCGGGGTTGTTGGTGGCGTGCATAGTGTCAGGTGGACTCCTTGCCGGTCTGGGTTGCTAGTGGCCATACGTGCGTTCGAAAAACAACGTTGAATTCATTGCCTAAGATCGGCTGGTTCAAGATGGGTCGGATGCGGCGGTTATAGGTGATGGACGCGCCGTGACTGGCGCAAAGTTCACGACAAATATACAGCCCTAGGCCGCTGGAACGGCTTTCCGATGAAAAAAAGGGTTCGAACAAGTGCTGCTCCATCGAGGGCTCCAGGGGTGCGCCATCGCTCCAGACGGACAGGCACACCTGGGTTTGCTGCGCTGGTGTTTGCCCAACATCAACACTGATCTGGATGCAAGCACCTTGGCCACTGGCATAGCGCAGTGCATTGTCAAGCAGATTGATCAGAATTCGCCGAAGGTGTTCAGGATCAAACGTCACCAGAGCCGTTTCGGTCGGACAATTCACTAACAACTCGGTGTCGACCTTGCTCTGGGTTTTCCAGTCGCGACAGACTCTTTGGGTCGTCTCGGTCAAGTCAAGAGTGGGCGTGGTCAGCGCGTTTTCTGGTGCAGATGCACGCGCCAGATGCAGTACATCGTGAACAATTTTCTCAAGTCTTAGCGCATTTTGCTGCACCATGTTGGCAAGTCGAATCTGCACCGGGTCCGTCAGGTCTTCGGCCAGCAGTGCGTTGGCTTGTGTGATGGCCGCCAGCGGGTTGCGAATCTCGTGGGCCACGGCAGCCGACATCCGCCCCATGCTGGCCAGTTTCTCCGTACGTATGCGGGCCTGAATTTCACGTTGGTCCTGCATGAAGACAACACACAGCACCTGCGCTTCAGTATCCAGCATTGCAGTGAGTTGCGTGCGTACCCAAAGATTGCGCTGCACTTGCTCTGTTGGGTCAATGGTAATGTCTGATTGTTGGGCCTGCCGTCTTGAAAAACTCTCTGTAACTACCTTAAGAAGCTCTTGCCAGCCGGGGCGTTCATGCAAATTGAGCTCCATGGTCTGGCTTTGCCGGTGCGTGCCCAGTACCTGCCGCGCTGCCGGGTTAGCTGAACGTAGTTGGCCGCGCACATCGACCACCAGAATGGCATCGGTCAAAGACTCAATCACCAGTTCATTGACTTGGCGTTGCACGGTTGCCGCCAACTGGCTGTGCTGGGCCCGCAATTCGACGCTGGCCAAGCGCATGGCCAATTGGCTGGCTATAAAAGAAATAGCGAAACATGCAGCACCAGTCAGGGCTGCCTGCAAAAAAAATGTGCTTGCATCGGCCGGGCTGTGAAACGACAACCAGGCTGCATGGGCAAACAACAAGAGTGTCACGCCAGCGGCAGCGCCCATGGCCAGCAGCAGCGAGCCCAGGATGCTGGCCATGAGAACCGGCAAGGCAAACAGCGGTGTGTAATTGATGCCGCTGCTCTGGAATATCTGTAGGGCGGTGAAGGTGATCACATCGATACCGACAGTTCGCACCCATTGGCCGTCAAAGCGGTCACCTAGCTTCTGGGGTCGTGCCATCAGCCGAACGGCGAGGGCAGCGGCCAAATAGGCCAAGCAGATCAGCAGTGGCGTACTACTCTGGGTCGATGAAAGCACAAAAATGCCCGCCTGGAGTACGACATACACGATGCCCAATGTGACACGAGCCGTCATGAATCCGAGCCACAGGCGCTCAAATTCGTGGGGCGAGCTTGGCGGCATCCCGCCTGCCCTTGACGCTGTCGGGCCGTGCCAGAATGAATTCTCTGGCGTCGGGTTCATTCAGGATTCCGATTGCTGCCGATGATCCAAGCTGCAATAGGCCCCACGCTCACCAATAACGACCTCGTTGCCTGGAAGATGTACGCCACACCGACTACAGCGCACCATCTCCAGTGGTTTGGGGGGCTCGGGCTGTATTGCCGCAGAGGCCTTGGTACCCGGTCTTTGGCGGCTGCGCCATAACCAGACAGCCGCCATCAGCGCCAGCAGGATAAGCAAAGGCCTCACAGACTACGCTCCAGGATGACTTCCAGCACAAAACGCGAACCGACATAAGCCAGCAGCAGCAGACCAGAGCCAACGTACAAGACCCGGGTTGCCCGCCGACCGCGCCAGCCAAACCGAGCCCGCCCAACCAACAACACGGCAAATGTCAGCCAGGACAGCACCGAAAACGCTGTTTTGTGGTCCCATTTAACAGCGTGAGTGTTGCCATACAAATGCGTGCCGAAGAAAAAACCAGCCAGCAGGGTAGCTGACAGCAGTACAAATCCGACCCCGACAAAACGAAAAGTGAGCCGTTCCATGGTCAACAAAGGCATTCCGGTGTGACTGTCGGCAGCGACCCTGATGCGTGCTTCAGCACGGTTCATCAGCCAGGCGTGTACCACTGCCACGGCGAACAGGCCATAAGACGCAATGCCCAGTGCCCAGTGCAGTGGCAACCAGCCTGATGCCGTGGCATTGAGCAAGTGACCAGGAAAAAGCAGCGTCAGCAGCACCGCACCCGAACCGATACCGGCCAGCAGCCAGGGGGTTTTAAGCAGGGGGTAGACATGGCTTTCAATCGCGTAGACCAAACCCACCAGCCAGGCCGTCACTGACAAGGCCGGGGCAAAACCAAACCGCGGCTCACTGCCCCACAACCCGACAAAAATCAGCATCCCGTGCAAACACCAGGCCAGCCAGACACTGGTGCGGGCCAACGTCTGCCTGTCCTGCGCTGCTCCGGCGGCAGACGCTGCATAGGCCGTTGATGCACCCAGAGCAAGCGTCAACATCAAAGGGGAGGCACTGGCTAAAATCATGTGCACAGTTTAGCGTTTTGTACCCTGCCACTCTTGAGCGGCATCAACCCAGGCTCCGCTTGCCGGAACACACACCCATGGCCTCCGCCCTTACCGACAAACTCTCCCGCGTTGTGAAAGAAATCCGCGGCCAGGCCCGCATCACCGAAACGAACGTCTCTGACATGTTGCGCGAGGTGCGTATGGCGCTGCTTGAAGCAGACGTGGCGCTGCCCGTGGTGCGTGACTTTATCGCCCGGGTCAAGGAAAAAGCCCTGGGCCAGGATGTGCTGGGTTCGCTCACGCCCGGGCAGGCGCTGGTCAGTATCGTCAACCGCGAGCTGGCCGCCACCATGGGCGATGGGGTCGCTGACATCAATCTGGCGGCGCAACCCCCGGCAGTCATCCTGATGGCCGGCTTGCAAGGCGCCGGCAAAACCACCACCACCGCCAAGCTGGCCAAGCACCTGATTGAAAGGCGCGGCAAGAAGGTGCTGACCGTGTCGGGCGACGTGTACCGCCCGGCGGCCATTGAGCAGCTCAAGACCGTCACGGCGCAGGCGGGTGCCCAGTGGTTTGCCAGCACCGCCGACCAAAAGCCGGTCGATATTGCGTTGGCGGCGCTCGACTTTGCCCGCAAGCACTATTTTGATGTGTTGCTGGTCGATACCGCTGGACGGCTCGCTATTGACGAGGCGCTGATGCACGAGATCCGCGAACTGCACGCCGCCATCAACCCAGTCGAAACGCTGTTTGTGGTGGATGCCATGCAGGGTCAAGATGCCGTCAACACCGCCCGCGCCTTCAAAGAGGCACTGCCACTGACCGGCATCATCCTGACCAAGCTCGATGGCGATTCACGCGGTGGCGCTGCGCTGTCGGTGCGTCAGGTCACCGGCGCGCCCATCAAATTTGCCGGCACCAGCGAAAAACTCGACGGTCTGGAAGTGTTCGATGCCGAGCGCCACGCCGGGCGCGTGCTGGGCATGGGCGATATTCTGGCGCTGGTCGAGCAGGTCACCTCTGGCGTTGACATGGCGGCCGCACAAAAGCTTGCGGCCAAGGTCAAGAGTGGTGCCAGCTTTGATCTGAATGACTTTTTGGGCCAGATCCAGCAGATGAAGCAGATGGGCGGCTTGAGCAGCCTGATGGACAAACTGCCAGCGGCCATGACCGCCAAAGCCGGTCAGGTCGATATGGGCCGGGTCGAGAAAGACATCAAGCGAAAAGAGGGCATCATCCACAGCATGACGCTGCAAGAGCGTGTCAAACCCGAACTCATCAAGGCCACCCGCAAACGCCGCATAGCTGCCGGTGCCGGTGTGCAGGGGACATGATGAAAAAAATGAAAGGCGGCGGCATGATGAAAATGATGAAGCGTCTGGGTGGCATGAAAGGCATGCCGAAAATGCCTTTCTGAGACATTGCGGGAAAGACCAAGCTACACGAGGAACGAGTGAGCTTGCTCTGCCCCCAACCCCCTTAACCTCCCAAAATCGCCGAACACACCGACCTATTCTGGTTATCGTCGTGCCTATGCTCGCAGCACAGCCGCCGACATCACCGCCCACCCAAGCGCCCATCCCTGGCACGGCAAACGCTTCGACCCCATTTACTGACGAGCAAGTTGTTCTGACCCGGCAAGAATACATCCAACTCCAAAGCGACCTGAACCGCGTTACGAGCCTGCACCAGCAAGGCAGGGCAGAGAACCGAAATTAGTGAGGTGTTCTTTAAAAAACTTGGCTTTTTGGGGAGAAACTTCAGCTTAGGGCTTGTCCATGAATAAGCTGTGCATTTGGCTGTCGGATTTGGGATGCAATGCTAGGCGCAGAGCGCGCCGTGCAGCTTTGCTGCACAAGCGATTTGCAACGACGCAGTGCGCCTAAAGCTGGCGAGCAAAATTTGCATGTTATTTGTGGACAAGCCCTTAGGGCGATGCCTTACGCAGGGCTTCGCGTCCTGCGGCCAATGCCGTTGCGCTGGTAGAGCAGATCATGCCACCTTCCCATTGCAAAAAGTTCCAACCCGAGAAACCCTGTTTCACCAGACCTTTTTCAAGGACATCTTCGGCAAAGTAGAAGGTTCCATCAATATTGATGCCAAGCCTTGCCAGATTACCGTATTCCCAACCCGGCGTTGACAGGATGAATGGTGCCGAAAACCGGGCGGTACTTTTGCTGCCAGACTCACCCATCAGCAAGATCGCGCTGGTGCTATGGTCAATCTTGATGTTTTTGTTGCCGGTGGTGTAGAGACTTACCTTGTTGAGATTGCAGCGCCAGTCGCCACCGAGGTAGCTTTCCTGAGCCTGGCTCAGCGGCGCAAACATCAGCATCAGTGCCAGGGCATAGACGGATCGTCCCCTGAGCAAGCTGATGTGTTGGCCAACTGTCTGGAAAAGAGGTATGAATTGTTTACGCAGCATGGGAGCCTTCCTGTAAAAAAGTCTGGTGACGTTGCTCGAAGCGCCAAGTGTGACGCAAACCCCCATGCAAGGAGCGTTTGAGTGCTGGTGCAGAGGGCGAGCGATGCGTTTAGTGTGATTACTTGGAAGGCGATGCGTGCTATTGGCGTGCACCGGATGGGGCCGGACATGGCCATAGGCGCAAGCACAACGCCGCCCCCCGAGGGTGTCAATGAACGAGCTGCCAATCCCGACTCAAGCAGGCCAAGTTCAGACCAATAATGTGCGAAGCCAGATTCTTAACGCGCTCACCCGGCAGACTCAGAAAGCGGCTGTTGTTGGCAATCAATGCCTGGCGCTGCAATTGCAGCGTGGGCGACCAGCCAATCCAGTCGTCCCGGCTTGCCACTTGGTGGGCAGGAGAGGCCCAGCCAACCACAGCGAGCCAATGACCATCGATCTCTGCTACATAGCGCAGGCTGCGCCCCACCAGCCCCACCAAACCAAGGTAGTGATGAGCGCGCATCAATGCGTCCCAGCACTCGCCTTCGTCGGTGTTGATCAGGCGAACCCGTACTCGTTTGAGATTTACAGGTGTGGTTAACGTCGCAAATGGCATGCATGCATTTGTAACGCGAATAGCCGAAAAAAGTCAGGTGGGGTTGATACCTGTATGAAATCAGCAACTTACCCTAAGCAATGACACAGCCCTGCACTGGCACAGCCTTACCCCGCGATACGTGGCGCATGGCTCATTCCATTTCCAAATCATGTGTGTCAAGGCGCGAAGCCGCAGGCAGTGCACTGGCTTGACCAGGCGAAGCAACCACGAAACGGATGGTTTGGAAATGAAATCAGGAACAAAATGAATCGCTACTTCTTCATTGTGTGGGGCGTTCACCCGTCTGTTCCTCGCCGGTTTTTAACCACGCGCCCACTTTGAATCACACCCGCTGTAAGACCCGGCTAGGTCAAGGTGACATGTTATGCGTACAATGCTTTGGACGACAGCCCTGACATTGGGTCTCAGTGATTTTCCAGGTCATTGATTTGAAAGATTTTTTTGGTGTTCTGTTTGTTCGGCTGGACTGCCACCCGGCGACACCATGTGAGCGATTCCAGTTCAGCCACCAAACATCTATATTGCGTTCATGAAAGATCATTACGCCGTTTTGGGCCTGCGCAGTTCTGCAAGTTTTCCTGACATCAAAAAGGCGTTTCGCCAGCAAGCATCGCTCCACCACCCGGACCGCAACGCCGCAGCCGATGCGCCAGCCCGGTTTCGCCTGGTGCAAGAGGCGTACGATGTGCTGTCCGACCCGGTCAAACGCAAAGCCTATGATGACAATCGTCAGCGCCATCTGCTGGATAGCCCGATAGAAACCGCCTGCGCAATTTGGAATGATTATTTTGACCGTCTGCTTGGCGGCGGTCTGACCTGAAGGAATGCCATGAGCATGTCAGCTTTTTTCCGCGCCCTGCGCATGTCTTACCAATCCGAGATCGACGATCTCACGTTTGACTCAGAAGGGCGTGACGTGTTGCGCAAGCGTTTGCTTGAAAAACGCAGCCAGATCGGATTTTTGAGCCAGATGCTGGAGTCGAACCCCGAAATGGTGGCCGTGGTGTTTCATGGCGGTTTCCACTTCGAGTTGCCGGCGGTCATGGAGCAACTGCTGACACTGGAATCCGACGAGTTTCCGGACTGGGACAGTTTGTCTGATGCGGTGCAACTGACACCCTGGGCCAAAGACCTTGCCATCACCTTGCTGAAAGAGCCTCAAGGGACCTGGTTCATGACGGTGGCGGCTGTACTGGAGTATTTGTACCAGCGCCCCTCGCCACATCATCAGGACAATGGACATGGGAACGACGGCGCGCACCATGACGAACATACCCAGCACAGCAGTGGCCGTCACCTTGACCACGGTCACGACTTTGATGCCGATGACGAACGTCATCAGCAGCCCGACCACGAACATGAGGAGGCCGGTGCCGACTGGCTCGAAGACCAGGGTTTTGACCGCAAGGATTAACCCCCCCCCGCAAACGACATCACCCAACCGACCATCCATCGACATGAATCATCTGGCCTTGATTGAAAAAACCCGGTCTCTGATTGCCGCCGGCGACATTGTGGGCGCCGAGTCGGCCCTGGTTGAACTGGCCGACAGTCAGGGCGACTGGGCCCTGATGGAGGTGCTCGACCAGTTGCCGCCAAAAGACCTGTTGGCCGTGATTCGCGAATACGATAGCTCAAAATCATCCATCGTCAACCTGATGCTGACGCCGCAGCAGTTTGCCCGGGCAGTGGTCATCGAAAAGCAGTACCGCGACCTGACACGCACCCATTTGCGCGGCATGATGAATTCGGTGATTTTCCGGGATGGTACGGAGCCGATGGCCTTTTTGTCCGCCATCGGAGACCTGGAGGGCGGCAGCGAGGCACTGGCCGACTATTTTGAAGAAAAATGGAGTCGGATTGAGGCATTTGCCCGCACTGGCAGTTTTGATGCGGCTGAGGACGATGGCGGACTGATCGATGAGGACGATTTGCGCGCCATCACGTACGCTCGACCCCGTCTGGAACAAGACGAAGTCGCTGACCAGGACTGGATGCAACTGGCCTGGCTGCTGCGCTATGAAAACCCCGACCTGTTCATTGAAATGCTGGTCGTGCTGCGCGCCAAGGCGCGTGCCTTCGATCTGGGCCAGGATGGGGAAGAACTGCCGGAGGACGACGGCAAAGTGGAAACCCGTGACACCGACCTGGGCAAAGCCACCCCGGCGGCACTGGAATCTGACGAAGAGTCGGCCATTTGAAAAACCGCTAAGCGCGATCGCCTCACGCATGACACAAGACCCGATTTCCGCTGGTGCCACCGTTGCACTGTTCGATGCGCGGCCATTTTTTGAAAAAGCGTTGTTGTTTGGTGTACAGCACGGAATCATTGACCGGACTAAATTGGACGCTATTGCGCAAGAGGCACCCAAGGGCATGGTGCAAATTGCGCGCTACTTTGGCAACGAGTTCTTGTTGCCCGATCTTCAGTTGGCACGCCAGAGAATTGTCAATCTCGTCGGTCTACACCTTGAGGATGCCAGCGGTGGTGACTTACGAGTTGCGGCATCGTTGCTGCGCGACCATTCATTTTTGTCGAGGTCCAAGGCTGGTGCTGACATGCTGAAAGCTTTGATCGTAATGCCTGAAAATACTGAACTATATGCATGGCGTGGTAGTTTTTCTGATGACAATAAGAAAGATTTGGCGGTCTGGTCCTTGAAAAGCCACGTGGAATATCAGAATTCTTTAGCAAAAAAACAGCCCAATTTAAATGCCATACAGGCGGCATTTTGGTTTGCTGAACATTACGGTATGACAGTAGATAAATTATGCAGTGAAGCGCATGGTTTTCACGCTGAGGCTGTAGTTCGTACCGGACTCCTTATGGGACTAACGCGGCATAAAAAATTACCGGATTGGCCCACATTTGAAAAAATGATCACCAATCTTCGATTAAAGAAATCTTCGGTGCTTCTTCTGAAATTACCCAAGAATTTTCCTTTGGCTTACCACGAAACTGTAGATCGAATAAGCCAGTCAGTAGCCGATGACTTATCAAAGTTAATGAAGGACGACATACCTCTCAGCAAAGTATTTTTCTATGTCGATTCCAGTGATCAAATTGAAAAGCCGAATAAAGAATATTTTTGGATTGAAGATTTCGTAAGTGAGATTAGTTATTTTGACAATAAGCGCTCAACCGCTTGGGACAGGCTCACAAAATGTCGTAAAGACGATGGAACCGTACTGACTCTTTGCTTATGTTTGGCAACTGGTAGTGAGCCGAAAATTCTCTTGACAGAAAAATCCGCGAAAGCTCTGGTAAGAAAGATTCGAAAGAAGGGGTTTACTCCCTCAATAGCTGTGGACTACCTATTGGCCAATGCACCTGCACAGCACCAGGAAAATTTTGTTGCTCTGTGGAACAACTTTGTGAGTGAGGCGCGATCAACCCTAGTTAGTGATCATGACTACACATTAACCGATGCATTTGCGCTCATGCGTCGCGAATGCAATGTGAAACTGTGATCACCCCGGGCGACTGGTAAACAGCAGCGACAATTCTCGGTCCATCAGATCAGCATCCCCGGTATTGAGCTCCAGTAGCCGACGCAGGCGGGTCAGGCTGGGCAGATCAATGTGTTCGCACTTCATACCGACGTGCTGACCTTCGAGGTGGACCAGCTTGCCGGTCATCTCAATCAGGTCGCCCTCTTCCGTCAGCGGCAACACCAGCCGACACGGCTGCTGTAGCTGTAGGTCTAGCGGCG
>JAIFMA010000016.1 GCA_020048795.1 Rhodoferax sp. | reverse complement strand
CCCAGTTGCTCACCCTGCAGTTCAGCCGCAGTGATGAGTCCGAGGCTGATCTGGTCGGCATGGAACTGGCCGCACGTGCCGGGTTTGATCCCCGGGCGGGCATCAGCCTGTGGCAGAAAATGGCCGCCGCCAGCAAGGGTGCTCCACCGCAATGGCTGTCCACCCATCCTTCAGGCAACACGCGCATTGCCGATATTCAGGCCAATCTACCCAAAGTGATGCCCTTGTTTGAGCGTCGTCCGGTGTTACCGGGTGCGGTTAGCGGCGCGCCGGGCTAATCCGCCTTTAGGGTCAGGGCCAGTTCGTACAAGGCATTGCGCGGGTCGCCAGTGATCTCTGCGGCCAGTTTGACAGCGGTTTTCAAAGGCAGTTCGGTCAGCAGCAATTTGAGTACCCTGGCATCGGGGCTTGTACCCTGCACCATGACTGCAGGATGCAGTACCAGCGCAAATTCCCCGCGGGTACGGTTGGCATTCTGAGCCAGCCAAGCCGGAAATTCACTGGCCGCCAAGGTGACAATTTCTTCAAACTGCTTGGTCAATTCGCGGCCAATGGTGAGTTGGCGCTCACCCAATACTGCCAGCGCCACGGCCAGCGCCTCAATCCTGTGAGGCGCTTCCAGCAACACTACCGCACGCATCTCGCCGATCAGGGTTTGGATGACAAAAATCCGGCGAACACAAATGCGCCATGTTGTTGCGCATCCGGCCCCACACCCGCCACGCTCAGCAACGTGGTCACGCTGCTGGCACCAGGCAGGGGCACCACCCTCAGCCCCTGGTGCCGCACCCCTGACACCAACCGTGCGCCGGGATCGCTGATGGCTGGCGTGCCGGCGTCGCTGACATAGGCCACACGCTGCCCGCGGTGAAGGTGTTCCAGCACCGCCTGCACCGCTAGCGCTTCGTTGTGCTGATGCACCGCCAGCCATTGCGAAGCTGCCTTGTCGATTCCGTAAGCCCGCAGCAGCGCCTGGGTGTGGCGTGTATCCTCGCAGGCAATCACGTCGGCGAGTTGCAGCACATGCAAGGCGCGTAGCGTGATGTCAGCCAGATTACCGATGGGTGTGGCCATGACATACAACGCGGCGGACGGATAATTCTGGCTGGCAGCGGCTTCATTGGCAGCGCGCAAGGCGGTGGTGAAGCTGGCAGCCACACTGCAGGCATGGTGGGTCATCAATGAATATTCCTAAAGCAACAACACAGCTTAAACCGCGCACGACCAAGCGCGCGGGTGATGCGGCAGAAGCGCTGGCGCTGCAGCATTTGCAGCGTGCCGGGCTCTTGCTGCTGGAGCGCAATTATCGGACTCCAGGACGCGGTGGTGGCGAAATCGATCTGATCATGCGCTCGCCGGACGGCACCTGTGTCTTTATCGAAGTTCGCCAGCGCAAGACTGCCGGCCACGGTGGTGCCGCGGCCAGTGTCAGCGCGACCAAACGGGGGCGCATTGTCTTTGCTGCGCGCCACTATCTGATGCGCTTTCGCGAGCTGCCGCCCTGTCGTTTCGATGTGGTGACCCTGGAGTCAGGCCAGTTGGTGTGGTTGCAGGGTGCCTTTGATGCGGTGTCGTGAACCATTGATGTCACTGTTTGTGAAAAGCAGGGGCTCTGCAAGCCTCACAAACTGCTGCTCAGCTCGTCGCGGGTATCATCGCTGCCATGCTCGAGCAACGCATCCAACAACACTTTATTGACAGTGCTGACCTGAAATACCAGGCAGCACCCCTTTTAAGCAAGCCCATCGCCGATGCGGTTCAGGCCATGCTGGCCTGCGTCACCAGCGGTGGCAAGATACTGGCCTGTGGCAATGGCGGCTCAGCCGGGGATGCCCAACATTTTGCTGCCGAGTTCGTCGGACGTTACGAGCGTGAACGCCCAGGGCTCGCTGCCATCGCCCTGACCACTGACAGTTCCATCATCACGGCACTAAGCAATGACTACCATTTCAACGCCATTTTTTCTCGCCAGGTGCGCGCCCTGGGACAGGCAGGCGATGTATTGCTGGCAATTTCCACCAGCGGCAACTCCGGCAACATCCTGGCGGCCATCGAGGCTGCCCACGAACGTGACATGGTGGTGATCGGCCTAAGCGGCCGAAGCGGCGGCAAAATGCAGCGGGCCTTGCGAGATACCGATGTTCATATTTGCGTACCGCATGAGCGCACAGCGCGCATTCAGGAGGTGCACATCCTGGCCTTGCATTGCTTGTGTGATGCGGTTGATACCTTACTACTTGGAGATTCGGAGACCCCACCATGAAACCAACCATCCAAAGATTTGTCACCTTGCTGACAGTGACAATCGGCCTGGGCAGTGCCCTCACAGCCTGCGTTCCGGTGATCATGGGGGGTGCCATGCTGGGCACTGCCCTGGTTGCCACTGACCGACGCACCTCTGGTGCTCAGCTAGAGGATGAGGGCATTGAGTTGCGCTCGGCCAACCGGATTCAGGCAAATCTCGGCGACCGGGTGCATGTCAATGTCACCAGCTACAACCGGCGCGCGCTGATCACGGGTGAGGTGCCCAGCGCGCAAGACAAACAACTGGTGGAGCAAATCGTCTCAAAAGTCGATAACGTTCAGTCCGTGGTCAATGAACTGGCCGTGCTAGGCAACTCCACCCTGACCCAGCGATCCAGTGATTCCCTGACGACCGGCAAAGTCAAGGCCGGCATGGTCGATGCCAAAGACCTCTATGCCAACGCTTTCAAGGTGGTCACTGAGCGCGGTGTCACCTATCTAATGGGGCGTGTCACCCAGCGTGAGGCTGACCGCGCCACCGAGATTACCCGAAGCACCGGCGGCGTACAAAAAGTGGTCAAGGTGTTCGAGATCATCAGCGAGGAAGAATTGCGCAGCATGCTGCCCAAACCGGCCCCGGAGCAGACCAAAAGCAAGCCCTGATCAGCGCAGCCGCTTGATCAGGCTGGAAGTGTCCCAGCGCTTGCCGCCCATTTGCTGTACATCGGCGTAGAACTGGTCCACCAGCGCAGTCACGGGCAGGCGGGCACCATTGCGGCGTGCTTCATCGAGCACCAAGCCCAGGTCTTTGCGCATCCAATCCACGGCAAAACCAAATTCAAATTGGCCCGCCACCATGGTTTTGCCACGGTTGTCCATTTGCCAGCTTTGTGCCGCGCCTTGGGCGATCACCTCGAGCACCTGATGCATGTCCAACCCCGCCTTCTCGCCAAAGGCAATCGCCTCTGACAAGCCCTGCACCAGACCGGCAATGCAAATCTGGTTCACCATCTTGGCCAACTGGCCCGCGCCACTCTTGCCAAGATGGGTGACGGCCTTTGAAAAAGCCATGACCACCGGGCGCGCAGCCTCAAAATCTGCCGGATCACCCCCGCACATGACGGTCAACAGGCCATTCTGGGCACCCGCCTGTCCGCCTGACACCGGCGCATCGACAAAACCCAGGCCCAAGGCCTTGGCCGCTGCTGACAGTTCACGCGCCACATCGGCCGAAGCCGTGGTGTGGTCAACAAACACGCTGCCTGCGGCCATCCCGGCGAACGCGCCATCGTCACCCAACGTGACACTTCGCAAGTCGTCGTCATTGCCGACACAACAAAAAACCAACTCGACACCCTGCACCGCCAGACGCGGCGTCTCAGCGTGTTTTAGGGTAGTATTTTTGCCTCCAGCCCTTATGTGATAAGCGCACCAAGCTACTGATTTAGAAGCTGTACGGTTATACACAGTCACCGCATGGCCGGCGTTTGCCAGATGTCCGGCCATGGGGTAACCCATCACACCCAAGCCCAAAAACGCCACCCGGCGTGCCGGTGTCGGTTCATAAATCTTGCTGCTCATGGAGATTTTTCCGTCTAAGACTTTCAGACAATCGTCATATTTTCGGTACCGGCTGCAAGATCCTGACGCTTGTCACGCTGGCTGTTGAGCTTGATTTGCAGGCGCAGGTCATTCACGGAATCAGCGTTTCTCAGCGCATCTTCGTAACTGATACTGCCAGCCTCGTAGGCCATGAACAAGGCTTGGTCAAAGGTCTGCATGCCAAGGTTGGTGCTTTTCTTCATCACCTCCTTGATTTCAGCCACTTCACCCTTGAAGATCAGGTCAGAAATCAGGGGCGAGTTGATCATGATCTCGACCACCGCCACGCGACCCTTGGTGTCTGGTTTGGTGATGAGCCGCTGCGACACCATGGCCCTGACATTAAGTGACAAGTCCATCAGCACCTGGGCCCGGCGCTCTTCGGGAAAAAAGTTGATGACCCGGTCAATCGCCTGATTGGTGCTGTTGGCGTGCAGCGTACCCAGGCACAGGTGGCCGGTCTCGGCAAAGGCGATGGCCAGTTCCATGGTCTCGCGGTCACGAATTTCACCCATCAGAATCACGTCCGGAGCCTGGCGCAGGGTATTTTTCAGGGCTGCTGCCCAACTGTCGGTATCAATGCCAACCTCCCGCTGCGTCATCACGCAGTTTTTGTGGGTGTGAACAAACTCAATCGGGTCTTCCACCGTGATGATGTGCCCGTAGGTGGTCTCATTGCGATGGTCCACCATGGCCGCCAGCGTGGTGGATTTGCCAGAACCAGTAGCACCCACCATGATGCACAAACCGCGCTTGCTGTTGACAATCTCTTTCAGGATGGGGGGCAGATTCAGGCTGTCGATGGTCGGAATCTTGCTCGGGATGGTCCGCAGCACCATGCCCACCTTGCTCTGTTGCAGAAAGGCATTGACCCGAAAACGCCCCAGATTGGGCGGCGCAATGGCAAAGTTGCATTCCTTGGTGCGCTCAAACTCGGTCACCTGCCGGTCATTCATGATGGAGCGTGCCAATGCAATCGTGTGGGTCCCGTTGAGCGGCTGTGCCGACACCTTGGTGACCTTGCCATCCACCTTGATGGCAGGTGGCAAATCGGCCGTCAAAAACAAGTCGCTGCCGCCGCGTCCGACCATCAGTTTGAGCAGATCGGTGATGAATGTACTGGCCTGATCGCGTTCCATAATGTGACCTTTTGGTTGGTTTAACCGGGGAAGTTTTCCGGAATTTTGGCCTTGGTGCGGGCTTCAGAGGCACTGATCACATTGCGCCGCACCAGGTCAGTCAGGTTCTGGTCCAGCGTCTGCATGCCCACACTGTTGCCGGTCTGGATGCTCGAATACATCTGCGCCACCTTGGCCTCGCGGATCAGGTTGCGGATGGCGCTGGTGCCCAGCATGATCTCGT
>JAIFMA010000035.1 GCA_020048795.1 Rhodoferax sp. | reverse complement strand
GCGTGGCACCGCTGAAGTTGTAGTAATACATATAGGGGCTGGGGTTGAGCGAGCGCAGCGCCCGGTACAGACTCAGCGGCGACTGGGTATAAGGCTTTTTGATGCGCTGACCCACCTGCACCTGCATGAAGTCGCCGCCCGCAATCAGCTCCTTGGCATGCGCCACTGCGGCAAGGTAGTCGGCCTTGGCGAAGTCGCGCTGCGGCGCATGGCCCTGGCTGGGCTTGACTTCCGGCGCCAGCACTGCCTGCGCCAGTCGTCCCTTGAGTTCGACCAGTCGGGCCTGACCGCGCTCAAAAGCATCTGCTTGCGCCGGATCAACATAGACCAACAGGTGCAGTTTGCCCGACAGGTTGTCGATCACCGCCAGTTCTTCACATTGCAGCAGCAAGATGTCGGGCGTGCCCATTTCATCCGGTCCACAGGAGGCCACCAGCTTTTTCTCGATGTAGCGCACGGCGTCGTAACCAAAATAACCCGCCAGCCCCCCGCAAAAACGCGGCATGCCGGGCTGTAGCGCCACTTTGAAGCGCTGCTGGTAGGCGGCAATGAAGTCCAGCGGGTTTTGTGCCGAGCTTTCCGTCACCACACCGTCGGTGACCACCTCGGTGCGTGCCCCGGTGCCGAAGCCGCTGGCACGCACAAGCGTGCGCGCCGGCAGGCCGATAAAGCTGTAGCGACCAAAACGCTCGCCACCCACCACGGATTCGAGCAAGAAGCTGTAGGGCGCAGGCTCTGCGGCACCTGGCGCACAAGCCAGCTTCAAATACAGGGACAGCGGGGTTTCCAGGTCAGCAAACGCCTGGGCGGCCAGCGGAATGCGGTTGAAGCCCTGGGCCTGGAGATTCAAAAAGTCGGTTTCAGAGATCACAAACAACGCCTTACAAGTAAATCAGATCGTCTCCTGACAAGGCCCCATCGGTCCTGATCAGCAAAAATTGAATGCGCTCAACAAGTCGGAACAAGCCTTCGTACTACTTGACAACGCAGAGTACGTCACTTGTCTGCGCAGCGCCACCGACACCAGGGCCAGGCTCCCCGGTCGCTACAAACTGAAAAAACTTTGACGCGGTGAAAAAACATGAAAACAGTGTAGCAAAAGGCAATGCCGCCGCCGATCAAGCCTGCATCGGGCCGATACTCGGCATAGCCGCAAGCAGTGATGACTGACACGCAGCAACGGCGGTAGAATTTTTTGCCATTAAAAAGGGGAATTCATGAAGTTCAATTCGAAGATCGCGGCCTTTGCAGCCCTACCGGCCGTGCTGTTTGTGCTGGCGCTGATCGGCAGCCTGGGGGCCCTGGTCTATACGCAAAACGAGTTTGACCGTTACATCAAGTCTGAACAGGCGGTGGAACGCGGTCTGACCGAAATGTATGCCCAGGGTCTGCAGATGGGCCAGGCCATGCGCAACATCCTGCTGGATCCGAAAAACCCCAAAGCTTTTGAAAACCTGAAGGCGGCCCAGGGGGACTACGAAAAAGCCTTTCAACGGACACAGCAAAGTGCCAAAGGCAGCGCGCTTGAGGCGGCGCTGGAAAAACTGCCGCCACTGCGCAGCCAGCAGGCCAAAGCCCAGGAAAAGGTGCTGGCCCTTGTGGCCGCCAGTGGTGACGCTGTGGCTGTGCTGAATGCCGAAGAAACACCCGCCTGGCGCCAACTCAAGGCCGAGCTCCTGAAACAAAATGAAGCCGCCAGCAAAAGCTCTGCCGATGCGCATCAGCAAGCCAGTCGTGCCTCCAGCACGGCGATCACTGCAGCCGCGGCCGTTTCAATTTTTGCCGCGCTGGTGGCGCTGCTGTTAAGCATCAGGATGCAAGGCACCTTGCGCCGCGAGCTCGGAGGCGACCCGGCCGATGCCCGTGCTGCGCTTGCGGCGATTGCCAAGGGCGATCTGAGCACCGACATGACCAACAGCGGCGGCCCCGACAGTCTGATGGGGGTCATGGCGCAGATGGATGCGGCTTTGAAAAAACTGGTCTCAGAAGTCCGCGACTCGGCGGCCGGTATCGCCATTGCCAGTTCTGAAATTGCCCAGGCCGACAACGACCTGTCCGCGCGCACCGAAAGCCAGGCCAGTACGCTGGAACAGACGGCGGCCAGCATGGAGCAACTCAGTGCCACCGTCAAACAAAACGCCGACTCCGCCCGTCAGGCCAACCAACTGGCCATGACGGCCAGCACGGTGGCGGTGCAGGGCGGCGAGGTGGTGGCCCAGGTGGTCGACACCATGAAAGGCATCAATGAGGCATCTCGCAAGATCAGCGACATCATCAGCGTGATCGACGGCATCGCTTTCCAGACCAACATCCTGGCGCTCAATGCGGCAGTCGAAGCGGCCCGCGCTGGCGAACAGGGCCGTGGTTTTGCGGTGGTGGCCAGCGAGGTGCGTTCGCTGGCCGGGCGTTCAGCCGAGGCGGCCAAAGAAATCAAGACCCTGATCAACGCCAGTGTGGAGCGGGTCGCGCAAGGCACCTCGCTGGTCGATCAGGCCGGCAGCACCATGAACGAGGTGGTCAGTTCGATCCGCCAGGTCACCGACATCATGGGCCAGATCAGCAACGCCAGTGAAGAGCAAAGCCTGGGCGTATCGCAGGTGGGTGAGGCCGTCACGCAAATGGACCAGGTGACCCAGCAAAACGCGGCGCTGGTGGAAGAAATGGCGGCCGCCGCAGGTAGCCTCAAATCTCAGGCCGAGGAACTGGTGCAGACCGTGGCGGTATTCAAGCTCGGTGCGGGCAGCCACGACGGCCTGACTGCCTTGCCCACCGCCAAGGTGCGCGCCCATCCCCCCAAAACGACTCCCTTCAAAGGCTCTGACCGGCGTGCCGGAGGTGTACCCAAAGGGGCGGCCGCCCGAACCTCGGGGCACCCGGCATCCGCCAAAACTGCCGCATCACCGCCCCTAGCAGCGCCCAAGCCGAGCACCGCCACCAGTGATTCAGACTGGGAGACCTTTTGACCTGGATTCCCCAATAAGGGGGTTGGGAATGACCACCGTATCGGACTTCGTCATTGCGAGGAGGAAAACCGTGGCGATCCATGACTTCCTGGATTGCCGCGTCGCTGGCGCTCATCGCAATGACAAAATCGTGTTGGCCGATGATTTTGATTCACCAGCCGACCCGGGTGAGAGCCCTCAAACCGGCCCGTCAAGGCCGCCAACAATTCCGATCGGCAAACATTTTAAGTGCCGCGATGAACCTCGATTTGCTACAACAAGTGCAGCTGCCAGCACTTGTTGAACAAGGGCTAGAAGCCTATTTTGTTCATTTTTGAGGCACATCAGCCAGTACCGCCAGCACCTCCGCACCATAGGCCTCAAGCTTGCGCGCACCAATGCCGCTGATGCCTTGCAAGTCATCGAGCGACTGCGGAGCGGTGTGGGCAATGGCAGCCAAGGTGGTATCGTGAAAAATCACAAAGGCTGGCAGGTTATGCGCTTTGGCCACCTCAAAGCGCCAGGTTTTCAGCGCGGCAAAGCGTGTCTGTCCAGCGGCATCCAGTGCTGCCAGCGGCTTGGGAACGGCCCTGTCAGTGCGCTGGCGCAGCTTGCGTTCGGCAGATTTTGCCAGGGTGACGCGCAGCAGCACCGGCACGTCGCCCTTGAGCACCGCGCGGGAGGCTGGTGTCAACTGCAGGGTATTGAAGGCCTGCGCATCCACCATGACGGCATCGATCGCCAGCAACTGGCGCAACACACTGCGCCACTGTGCTTCACTGAGGTCTGCACCGATGCCAAAAGTGCTCACTGTGTCATGCCCGCGCTGGGCCACCTTGTCGGTGAGTTTGCCACGCAGAATGTCGATGATGTGCCCGGCACCAAAGCCAAACCCACTCAGTTTCTGCACCCGAAAAATGGTGGACAGCAGTTTGCGCGCAGCATCGGTGGCATCCCACACGTCAGGTGCCTGCAGGCAGTTGTCACAGTTGCCACAGGGCTGACTGGCTTCGCCAAAATAGTGCAGCAGGCGCACCCGGCGGCAATCGGTGGCCTCGGCCAGTCCCAGCAGGGCATCGAGTTTGCCGCGCAGACCCTGCTTGAACGCTTCTTCGGCCGGGCTCTCGTCAATCATGCGGCGCTGGTTCACCACGTCTTGCAGGCCGTAACACATCCAGGCATCGGCCGCTTCGCCGTCACGGCCGGCCCGGCCCGTCTCCTGGTAATAACCTTCGATGTTTTTGGGCATGTCCAGGTGTGCCACAAAACGCACGTCGGGTTTGTCGATGCCCATGCCAAATGCGATGGTGGCCACCATCACAATACCCTCGTCACGCAGAAACTGATCCTGGTTGGCTTGCCGCACCCGGGCCTCAAGCCCGGCGTGATAGGGCAGCGCGGCAATGCCATGGTCACACAGCAACTCAGCGGTGTCCTCGACCTTTTTGCGCGACTGGCAATACACCACGCCAGCGTCGCCCAGGTGCAGGTCGCTAATAAAACGCAGCAATTGCTGGCTCGCCTCAACGATGGTGTAGCGGATGTTGGGGCGGTCAAAACTGCTGATGAACAGCCTGGCTTCCTGCAATTGCAAGTGGCTGATGATGTCGCTGCGGGTCAGCGCGTCGGCGGTGGCTGTCAGCGCCATGCGTGGCACACCCGGGTAGCGCTCGTGCAGTACCGTTAGCGCCCGGTACTCGGGCCGGAAATCATGCCCCCACTGGCTCACGCAGTGGGCCTCGTCAATGGCAAACAGGCTCAAGGCCCGGCGCGCCTGCAAGGCATCGAGTTGCTCCAGAAAACGCGGCGTGGTGATGCGCTCGGGCGCGGCATACAGCAGCGTGATGTCGCCTTGCAGCAGGCGCTGCTCGACCCTGGCTGCGGCCTGCCAGGACAGCGTCGAATTCAAAAACTCGGCTTGCACACCGGCCTCGTGCAGCGCGCCGACCTGGTCGTGCATCAGCGCAATCAGCGGCGAAATCACCACCGTGATGCCGTGTCCGGCTTGTTGGCGCGCAATCGCCGGAATCTGGTAACACAGGCTTTTGCCACCGCCGGTGGGCATCAGCACCAGCGCATCACCGCCTGTAAGCACATGGTCGATGATGTCCCGTTGCGGACCGCGAAAGGCCGGGTAGCCAAAAACTTCTTTCAGGATGGTTTCGATGGACAAGTTAAATTACTACTCTATTAATAGCTACTTGCGCTTGTTTTACGTGGGCTAGAGCCTTAAATGGGCTTAGGGCATTGGTCTGCAAGCATGTGATGGGATGTGCAGTGAGGCTATTGTCTCACCGGGGCCGGACAACACAGGGCACACGGCTTGACGGTGGCAACGAGCTTTCCTATGGCAGACTGACACACTCTGGATC
>JAIFMA010000158.1 GCA_020048795.1 Rhodoferax sp. | reverse complement strand
TGGTGCCCGGGGTCGGACTCGAACCGACACGCCTTGCGGCGGGGGATTTTGAGTCCCCTGAGTCTACCAATTTCACCACCCGGGCATCGGGTTGAGCGCCGAATTATGGCACAGTGTGGGCTATGAAATATCCAAACATTGAAGATTTGATCGGCAAAACACCTTTGGTGCGCCTGCAGCGAATCGCAAGCACACACTGCCAACAGCATGGCAATGTGATTCTGGGCAAGCTCGAAGGCAACAACCCAGGGGGGTCAGTGAAAGACCGGGCGGCTTTTTCGATGATTGCGCGTGCGCAAGAGCGTGGCGACATCAAGCCGGGTGACACCCTGATAGAGGCCACCTCAGGCAATACCGGCATTGCACTGGCCATGGCGGCGGCTGTCAAGGGCTACCGCATGATTCTGATCATGCCCGAAGATCTGTCCATTGAGCGGGTGCAGACCATGCGCGCGTTTGGTGCCGAGCTGATCCTGACCCCTAAAAGCGGTGGCATGGAATACTCGCGCGACCTGGCCGACCAGATGCAGCGCGATGGCCGGGGGCGGGTACTGGACCAGTTTTCGAACACGGACAACCCGCGCATTCATGTCGAAACCACCGGCCCCGAGATCTGGGCCGATACCAAGGGCAAGATCACCCACTTTGTGAGTGCCATGGGCACCACCGGCACCATCACCGGGGTGTCGCAATTTCTGAAGCAGAAAAACCCGGCGATCAAGATCATTGGCGTGCAGCCCAATGAGGGCTCGCGCATTCCGGGCATTCGTAAATGGCCGCAAGCCTATTTGCCCAAAATTTATGACCCGACCCATGTGGACGAGCTGATGTATGTCAGCCAGGAAGACGCCGAAGACATGTGTCGGACCATGGCGCGCGAAGAAGGCATTTTTGCCGGCATTTCGGCCGCCGGAGCCTGCTGGGTGGCGCAAGAAGTTGCGCAGCGCGAGCGACACGCTACCATCGTGTTTGTGGTGTGCGACCGGGGCGACCGTTATTTGTCCACCGGCGTGTTCCCGGCCTGACAGCCGCTTCTCATTTTTTGGAAAACAAGATGCAAACTGACAAAGAAGTTGACGCCAGCGGCCTGCACTGCCCGCTGCCCATTCTGAAAGCCAAAAAAGCCCTCAGCGAGCTGCAAAGTGGCCAGACCCTGAAGGTGATTGCCACCGACGGTGGCTCGATCCGCGACTTTCAGGCGTTTGCCAAGCAGACCGGCAACGAGCTGGTGGAGCAGCAAACCGTGGGCAGCAGCTACATCCACGTGCTGCGCCGGCGCTGACCTGCCAGACAGCCAGCCTCAAAGCCGGGCCAGCTGGTCTTTGACCTTGGTCAGCGTGGCCGCAAAGTCGGCTAGGCGTTTACGTTCCTGTTCAATGACGCTAGCGGGTGCGCGGGCGACAAACGATTCGTTGCCGAGCTTGCCGTTGGCCTTGCCAATTTCCCCTTCCAGCCGCGCTTGTTCCTTGCCCAGACGGACTTTTTCGGCGACGATGTCAATCTCCATGAACAGGCAGATGCGCGCCTCGCCCACCACGGCCACCGGCGCGGCCTGGGCTGCGGTCGCCCAGGCGGGTTCGTTCTCAAAAACGCGTACTTCGTTAAGCTTGGCCAGCGCCTGCAGCACCGGCGCGGCTTGCTGCATGAAGCTGGCTTCTGTGGCGGACTCTGCCAGCACAAACAGCGGTAGTCGCGTTGCGGGCGACACACTCATTTCGCCGCGCAGGTTGCGGCAGGCGTCGACCAGGGTTTTGAGTTTGGCCACATGGGCGATAGATGCTTGGTCAATCCGCTCGGGTTGACTGATTGGGTAGGCGGTGATCGACACGGACGCACCGGTGTGCCCTGAATGATCGGGGGTTGCGAGGGCGAGTCGCCCCGCAACGGGTGCGACTTTTTGCCACAGTTCTTCGGTCACAAACGGAATGATCGGATGCGCCAGGCGCAGAATCGTCTCCAGTGTGCGGATCAGGGTGCGGCGCGTTGCCCTTTGGGCGGCCACCCCTTGTTCGCGGTTTTGTGCGTTGGCACCTTGCTGGATTTGTACCTTGGCGATTTCCAGGTACCAATCACAAAACTCGTTCCAGACAAAGTCGTAGAGGATGCTGGCCACGTTGTCGAGGCGGTATTCATCAAAACCTTGGGCTACCGCAGCCTCAGTTTGCTGTAGCAGCGAGACGATCCAACGGTCAGCTTGGCTAAAGCTCAGATAAGAGGCCTGGGGTGAGGGCGATGTACATTGCGCTGGTGTATGGTCATTGAGGCCGCAGTCCTGGCCTTCGCAGTTCATCAGCACAAAGCGGCTGGCGTTCCAGAGCTTGTTGCAGAAATTGCGGTAGCCCTCGCAGCGTTTGGCATCGAAGTTGATCGAGCGGCCCAGCGATGCCAGCGAGGCAAAAGTGAAACGCAGCGCATCGGCGCCAAAGGCCGGGATGCCTGCCGGAAATTCTTTTTCGGTGTTTTTGCGCACCTGGGGTGCAGTTTCGGGTTTGCGCAGGCCTTCTGCGCGCTTCACCAGCAACTCGGGCAGGGCAATGCCGTCGATCAGGTCAACCGGGTCGAGCACGTTGCCTTCGCTCTTGCTCATCTTGTGGCCCTGGGCATCGCGCACCAGACCGTGGATGTAGACGTGTTTGAAGGGTACTTGGCCTGTGAAATGGGTGGTCATCATGATCATCCGGGCGACCCAGAAGAAGATGATGTCGTAGCCGGTGACCAGCACGCTGCTGGGCAGGTAAAGGTCGATGTCGCTAAGGCTGCTGCGGTTGTTTGCTGTCTCGTCTGGCCCGCTGTCGGTGACACCGGGGTCGTTGCCCCAGCCCATGGTGCTGAAGGGGACCAGCGCGCTGGAGTACCAGGTGTCTAACACGTCTTCGTCGCGGGTCAGTGGGCCGGTATATCCATCTTTTAGTGCTCTAGCCCTTGCCTCATCTGCGCTTCTAGCTACAAAAACTGAACCATCTTCAGCGTACCAGGCGGGGATTTGATGGCCCCACCAGAGCTGGCGGCTGATGCACCAATCCTGAATATTGTTCATCCACTGGTTGTAGGTGTTAACCCAGTTCTCGGGCACAAACTTGACCTGTCCGGATTGCACCGCGTCGATGGCTTTTTGGGTGATGCTTTGGCCGGTGGGGTCCTGGTCTGACACTTTGCTCATGGCCACAAACCACTGGTCGGTCAGCATGGGCTCAATCACCTGGCCGGTGCGGGCACAACGCGGCACCATCAATTTGTGCTTTTTGATCTCGACCATCAACGCCAGCGCTTGCAGGTCTTTGACGATTTGTTTGCGGGCAGCGAACCGGTCCATGCCCACATAAACGCTGGGTGCGGTGTTATCAATTTTTGCATCGAGTGTCAGCACACAAATCATTGGCAGCTTGTGGCGCTGGCCGACCTGGTAGTCGTTCTGGTCATGCGCCGGGGTGACTTTGACCACGCCAGTACCAAAAGCCTTGTCCACATAGTCGTCGGCAATGATCGGGATGTTGCGGTTGCACAACGGCAACGTCACCTGTTTGCCAATCAGATGCGTGTAGCGCTCATCCTCCGGGTGCACCATGGCGGCTACATCGCCCAGCATGGTCTCGGGGCGTGTTGTGGCCACGACCAGGCCAGGGGCCAGTTCGCCGTTGACTAGCTGCGGGCCGTCGGCAAATGGGTAGAGGATGTGCCACAGGCTGCCGTCTTCTTCTTCACTTTCCACTTCCAGGTCGCTGACCGCGCTCATCAGCACCGGGTCCCAGTTGACCAGGCGCTTGCCGCGGTAGATCAGGCCTTGTTCGTAGAGGCGCACAAAAGTTTCTGTCACCGTTTGCGACAGTTTGTCGTCCATGGTGAAGTATTCGCGGGTCCAGTCCACACTGTCACCCATGCGGCGCATCTGGGTGGTGATGGTGTCGCCGCTCTTTTCTTTCCACTCCCAGACTTTGCTGACGAAGTTCTGGCGGGCTTCAGCCGGGGTTGGCCCCATGTCGTGGCGGCTGATGCCCTGCGCCTGCAATTGGCGCTCGACCACAATTTGCGTGGCGATACCGGCGTGATCAGTGCCTGGAATCCAGGCGGTGTTGTAACCCTTCATGCGGTGGTAACGCGTCAGGCTGTCCATGATGGTTTGGTTGAAGGCGTGTCCCATGTGCAAGGTGCCGGTCACATTGGGTGGCGGTAGCTGGATGCAAAAGTTGTTACCTTGTGCGGCGGCCTGTGCCTCAGGGGTACCGGTGCCTCGGAAGCCTGCCACGCCGTAACCACGCCTTTCCCACTCCGGGCCCCAATGCGCTTCCAGTGCGGCGGGCTCAAACGATTTCGACAGGCTGTTGAGGCCAGGTTGTTGCAGGGTGTCGGTCATGGTGTGGTGTGCGTTGATGCCGAGCGGCGCAGAAAGCGCTGCTCTGTTGAAGAGTTTCAGCTGATTTTACCGAGCCAGCTTTTTGCAAGCCTGAGCCCGATGCAATCTGGCTGTGTGTCAGATCGCGGTCGACACCCGCTTGCTCTAAAATCCACCAGAGGCTCGCAAGAGCCTCGGCTGAGATGACACCCTGGAACTTGATCAAGGTAATACTTGCGCAGGGAAGCGTCGCAACCACCAGTCCGGCCAATAGTTCGGGCTGGCTGTGCACTGCCCTGCCGCCGAAAAAGGTTTTTCGATGGCATATTTTTTCAAACTTTCTCCTTTGATGCTCGCGCTTTCGGTCGGCGCGCCGGCTCCCGGACAGGCCCAGACTGCGACGCCGCGCTTGCCGCAGATCACTGTCACCGGCGACACCGGGCCGGTGTTCGGTGTTAACCGTGCCGACGTGACCGGTTTTGGCCTGTCGCTGGCGAAAACGCCGCAAAGCGTTTCGGTGTTGAGCGCCGATCTGCTGGACATCAGTGCTGCACAGTCGCTGTCATCGGTGATCAGGCTCGATGCCTCGCTCGCGGACAGCTACAACACCACTGGCTACATTGAGAGCGTTTCTGTGCGGGGCTTTTTGCTCGACCAAAGCAATAATTTCAGCCGCAATGGCTTGGTCACCTCCCACCTGGCACCGATTGCGCTGGAAAACCTGGACCGAATTGAAGTGCTCAAAGGCGTGGCCGGGCTGCAATCGGGCGTGTCAGCCCCGGGTGGGCTGGTGAACTACGTCACCAGGGCACCGCTGTCAGATGATGTGACCAGCGTCGCCTTGTCGGCCACCGACCATGGCGCTGCCAAGCTGCATCTGGATCTCAATCGCAAGCTGGGGGCGCTGGGGCTGCGGCTAAACATTGTCGACGAAGCCTTGCGCCCCAGGTTTGACCAGGCCGACGGCTCGCGCCAGTTGCTGGGGCTGGCATTAAGTGCCGACCTGAGTGATGCCACCACTTTGTCAGCCAATCTGGAATACCACCGCAAGCGCCAGCCGTCGGTGCCCGGCCTGGGGCTGCTCGACACCAATGGCGATGGTACTGGCGACACGCTGCCCGCCCCGGTCTATTCGCGCTTGAACCTGAACAACCAGCCTTGGTCGCAGCCGTTCGAGGCCCGCAGCAGCACCGCCGAGCTGGCGCTGGTCCATCAAATCGACGCAAACTGGCGCACCCGTCTGGCACTCAACACGCAGCGTCTGCGCATCGACGACCGGCTGGCCTTCCCGGACGGCTGCAGCAGCGCGGCGACCTATGTTTACCCCGGTTTGTGTGCCAATGGCGATGTGGATGTTTACGACTACCGCAGTGAGGACGAACAGCGCAGGCTGTGGAGCTGGGATGCCCGGCTCGATGGCAGCTTCCAGGCGCTGGGCCTGCAGCACAGCACGCGGCTGGGCTTGAACGGACGCAGCGCCACCGCCGATCTGGCGCCGCTGCAGGCCTACAACTGGGTTGGCACGACCAATATCAACGCCCCAGTGCCACTGCCAGCCGATGCCACACTTTCCAGCCTCAATACCGACAGTCGCGAGCGTGCGCTGGCGGGCTACGCTGCGCTGACCTCGACCTGGAGCCCTACCGTGCAGTCAATTTTGGGTCTGCGCAGTACGCGTCTGAGCCGCAGCAGCCAGCGCAGCGATGGCACACGTGCGGTGTCGTTTGCGCAGACGGTGACCACCCCTTGGGCCGGACTGACGTGGTCGCCCAGTGCCGACACGATGTGGTACGCCTCGTGGGGCCAAGGGGCAGAACTGGAAGTGGTGCCCAACCGGCCAGACCGGTTCGCCAATGCCGGTCAGGTGCTGCCGGCGCTCAAGAGCCGGCAAACCGAACTGGGGCTGAAATGGCAGGCCAATCCGCGCCTGCTGATGACGGCGACCGCTTTTGATATCGACAAACCCTACGCCGACGACTTGCAGTCAGCAGATGCCGCCGGGCTGCCAACACAGGTTGCGGGTGCCAAAACAGCACGACACCGGGGTCTGGAGCTGGCGGTCAGCGGTCGCGTGGATGCCGCGCTGTCACTGCACGCCAGTCTGATGGCGCTGGACGCACGCTACACCCAGGCGGCGGATGCAGCACTGGTCGGTCAGCGGGTGACCAACTTGCCGCGCGTCAAGGCCTCACTGTTTGCCGATGTCAAGCTGGCCGCGCTTCCAGGTTGGTCGGTCAACGCGCTGGCCACGCTGGAGAGCGGAAAAACCGTTACGTCCGACGGCAGTGTGACGCTACCGACAGGCTGGCAGCTTGATGCCGGGCTGACCTATCTGCAGCGCCTGGCCGGCAAACGTCTGTCCTGGCATCTGGGCATCGAAAACCTGACCGACCGCAGTGCCTGGCGCGAAGCACCAACCACTCCTTGGGGCGGTGTCTATGTGTTTGCATCGACGCCACGCACATGGCGCGCCAGCTTGACGCTTGATTTTTGACCCCGGCTTTTTCAGGCCGTCGCCATTGCCGTAGTCGTCACTGTTGGCAAAGCACCGGCTGCCGTCACGACCGCAGGCATTCGCATCAGGTAATCAAACGCGCTCAGTGCGGCCTTGGCACCATCACCGGTGGCGATGATGATCTGCTTGAACGGCACGGTGGTGCAGTCGCCGGCGGCAAACACGCCGGGCAAGCTGGTCTGCCCCCTGGCATCGACCATGATCTCGCCGTGTTTGGACAACTCCAGCGTGCCCTTGAGCCATTCGGTGTTGGGCACCAGGCCAATCTGCACAAATACGCCAGCCAGCGCCAGGTGGTGCACTGCGCCGCTGGCGCGATCTTTGAAGGTCAGGCCGTTCATCCTTTGGCCGTCGCCGGTGATCTCGGTGGTCTGGGCGTTGACGAGGATGGTGGTGTTGGGCAGGCTTTTCAGCTTGTTCACCAGCACTGCGTCGGCGCGCAGTTGGGTGTCAAATTCGATCAAGGTGACGTGTTCGACCACGCCAGCCAGGTCAATCGCTGCCTCTACGCCCGAGTTGCCGCCACCAATCACGCCGACGCGTTTGCCCTTGAACAGCGGGCCATCACAATGCGGGCAATAGGCCACGCCCTTGTTTTTGTACGTTTGCTCACCCGGCACGTTCACATTGCGCCAGCGTGCGCCGGTGCTCAGAATGACGGTTTTGCTCTTGAGCGAGCCGCCGTTGGCCATTTGCACCTCGATCAGGCCGCCCGGCTGCGCCGCCGGGATCAGCTTGTCAGCCCGCTGCAGGTTCATGATGTTCACGTCATACGCCTTGACATGCGCTTCCAGCGCGGCGGCAAACTTGGGGCCGGTGGTCTCAGTCACCGAGATGTAGTTCTCGATGCCCATGGTGTCGTTGACCTGGCCGCCAAAACGCTCGGCCGCAATGCCGGTGCGAATGCCTTTGCGTGCGGCATACACCGCCGCCGCGGCGCCAGCCGGGCCACCACCGACGATCAACACGTCGTAAGGCGCTTGCGCGCTGAGCTTGGCGGCATCACGCGCGGCCGCACCGCTGTCGAGTTTGGCCACAATTTCTTCCACCGTCATGCGCCCCGAACTGAACATCTGGCCATTGAGGAACACCATGGGCACGGCCATGATCTCGCGTTGGGTTACTTCGTCCTGAAAGGCACCGCCCTCAATCACCACGGTCTTGACCTTGGGGTTAAAGATGGCCATCAGGCTCAGCGCCTGCACCACGTCGGGGCAGTTGTGGCAACTCAGCGCCATGTAGACCTCAAAGTTGAAGTCGCCGTCCAGCGCGCAAATGCTGTCGATCACGTCGGCCTCTACCTTGGGTGGGTGACCACCGGTCCACAGCAGCGCCAGCACCAGCGAGGTGAATTCGTGGCCCAGCGGCAGACCGGCAAACCGCAAAGAATTGTCAGCACCCACACGTTGCAGCGTGAAAGAGGGCTTGCGCGCATCGGTGCCGTCGGTTTTCAGCGTGATTTTGTCGCTGCGCAGGCTCTGGATGGTCTGCAGCAACTCAAGCATCTCGTGGGAGGTGTCAGAGTCATTCAGGCTGGCCACCATCTCGAACGGTTGAGCCACGCGCTGCAAGTAGGCGGCAAGTTGTGTTTTTAGGTCTTGGTCGAGCATGATGGTTTCCTTGGTTTGCTATAAAGTAAATAGCTATTGGCGCACTATTGTCAAGGGCTAGAGGCCAATTTAGCTCAAAGCGTGCCTGTCAAGTCACCGCTGTGTCAGATCTTGCCGACCAGGTCCAGCGATGGGGAAATGGTTTTGGCACCTTCGTTCCACTTGGCGGGGCAGACTTCACCCGGGTGGCTGGCGGTGTACTGGGCGGCTTTGAGCTTGCGCAGGGTTTCCTTCACATCACGCGCGATTTCGTTGGAGTGGATCTCCAGGGTCTTGATCATGCCATCGGGGTTGATCACGAAGGTGCCACGGTAAGCCAGGCGGTCGCCTACCAGCGGGAACTTGGCCTTGCCCACAGCCGGTGAGGTTTCGTGCCACACCTTGTGCGAGAAATGGGTGTCGGTGGTGACGATGTAGACCTCGGTGCCCATCTTCTGAAATTCGGCGTAGTTGTCGGCCGCGTCTTCGACTTCAGTCGGGCAGTTGAAGGTAAAGGCTGCGGGCATGAAGATCACGACAGACCACTTGCCCTTCATGCTTTGGTCAGTCACCTCGACAAACTTGCCGTTGTGGAATGCCTGGGCCTTGAAGGGCTGGACTTGGGTATTGATCAGGGACATGGAAAACTCCTTGGATGGGTGGGTTGAAAAAACGTCGGTAAACGAATTGTTTTGCCGATGGGTGAATCATAGCGGTCACCTATCGTTTTCATGATGCATTGTTTATAAGCTATTGATAGCCTTTCTTTATGGGCGTGGTTCGCGATAATGATCCGGACGGC
>JAIFMA010000169.1 GCA_020048795.1 Rhodoferax sp. | reverse complement strand
CCCAGAATGACCGCGTTGTCGGCCAGGTGCAGCAGGTAATCTTGAAAATACGCCGCCATTACATGTGCCCCACTTCTTCAGGAATGTCATAGAAAGTCGGGTGGCGGTAGATTTTGTCGGCGGCCGGGTCAAACATCGCATCCTTGTCGTCTGGGCTGCTGGCTGCAATGCTCTTGGACGGCACGACCCAGATGCTGACACCTTCCTGGCGGCGGGTGTAGACATCACGCGCCATTTGTAACGCGTGCTGGGCGTCACTGGCGTGCAGACTGCCGCAGTGTTTGTGCTCCAGGCCTTGTTTGCTGCGAACAAATACTTCCCACAGGGGCCAGTCTTTGAGTGCGGGTGGGGTGGTGCTCATGCTGCTTCCTTCATGGTTTTTTGAGATTGTTTGTTGGCGTGTGCGAGCGCCGCATCACGCACCCATTGGCCATCGTTGTGGGCCTTGACGCGGGTGGCCAGGCGCTCGTGGTTGCACGGACCGTTGCCGTTCACCGTGGCCCAGAACTCGTCCCAGTCGATCTCGCCGTGGTCGTAGTGCTGCCGCTCTTCGTTCCATTTCAGCTTGGGGTCGGGCAGGGTCACGCCCAGCACATTGGCTTGTGGCACGGTGGCATCAATAAATTTTTGCCGCAAGTCGTCGTTGCTGATGCGCTTGATGCCCCACTTCATGGCCTGCTCACTGTGCGGACTGTTGGCATCCGGTGGACCAAACATGGCCAGGCATTTCCACCAGAAGCGGTTGACCGAGTCCTGCACCATGGCACGCTGCGCGGCCGTGCCCTGCATCATGACCAGCAGCGCTTCGTAGCCCTGGCGCTGGTGGAAAGATTCCTCTTTGCAAACGCGGATCATGGCGCGGGCATACGGGCCATAACTGCAGCGGCACAGCGGGATCTGGTTGCTGATGGCGGCACCGTCAACCAGCCAGCCAATCGTGCCGACATCGGCCCAATTCAGCGTCGGGTAGTTGAAGATGGAGCTGTATTTGGCTTTGCCGCTGTGCAGGTCGGCCAGCATCTGGTCGCGCCCCACACCCAGCGTTTCGGCGGCGCTGTACAGGTACAGGCCGTGGCCGCCTTCGTCTTGCACCTTGGCAATCAGGATCGCCTTGCGTTTCAGGCTGGGGGCACGGCTGATCCAGTTGCCCTCGGGCAGCATGCCGACAATTTCGCTGTGGGCATGCTGGCTGATCTGGCGCACCAGGGTCTTGCGGTAGGCTTCGGGCATCCAGTCCTGCGGTTCGATTTTGCCTTCGGCCTCCAGTTGATGGTCAAAACGTGCCTGCGCCTGCGGGTTTTCCAGCGAGGCAACGGAGGTAGCCTTTTTCTGGCCTGAGGACTCTTGCACATTGAACGACTGTGTGTACATCGATGTATCTCCGGTAGGTTAAAAGTTAACTTGATGAATCGGCCAGCCACGCCGGTAAGCGCTTGTCCAGAAATGCCGCCACACCGTCGCGACCCTCTGCCGTGGCGCGTTGGCGCGCGATGCGCTGGGCAGTTTCCTCCAGCGTTTGCTCGTCGATGGGCCGGCCCTTGATGGCCTCGATCAGTTCCTTGGCCGCCTTTTGCGCCGACGGCGCGCCGGCCAGCAAGGGCTCGACCAGTGCCGCCACGCCAGCGTCTAGCGCGTCCACCGCAGTCACCTCATGGACCAGGCCCATGGCCAGCGCCTGCTGCGCGCTGATGCGCTCGGCACTCTGGAAGTAGCGCAGCGCATGGCGTGGACCAATGGCGCGCAGCACATAGGGGCTGATGACAGCCGGGATGATGCCGAACTTGACCTCGGAGGTGGAAAACACCGCGTCAACGCTGGCCACCGCCATGTCACACGCAGCCGCCAGCCCGGTGCCGCCGCCCAAGGCAGCACCCTGAATGCGCGCAATGGTTGGCTTGGCCAAGCCCGCCAGTGTGCGCAACATGCGCGCAAAGCGCCGGGCATCTGCCAGGTTATCGGCCTCGCTGCCCTCGGCTGCCCGGCGCATCCAGTTCAGGTCGGCACCGGCAGAAAAATGCTTGCCACGCCCCCCAAGCACCACGACACGCACGCTGGGGTCCGCGTCAAGCTGCTGGCAGGCCGCATCCAGCTCAGCGATCAGCGTCTCGTTAAAGGCGTTGAACACTTGCGGGCGGTTCATCCAGAGGGTGGCAACCGGGCCGGTGCGTTCGATTTCTAGGGTTTCAAACATGGGCTTACTGAGTTGAGATCGGTGTAGCAAAAATGGGGGTCGGATCCGACGGATTGCGAGTCGCTCTGCTCAATTCACCAGCGTCCAGTCGTGGTTCTTGATTTCCAGCATTTTGAACGCCGACAGGTCCAAGCCCATGTGGTCGGTGGCCGACATGTTGACCACACCACCAGTGCCGACAAAACCCTTGGTGGCTTCAATCGCATCACGCACTTTGGCCTTGTCAGTGCCACCGGCACGCTTGATCGCATCCACCGCCAGCATCAGACCGTCATAGGCGTGACCACCAAAAGCCGATACATCGTTTTTCCATTTGGCTTCGAACGCCTTGGCATAACCCTCAGCCACCGGCTTTTGCGGGTCGTTGGCGGCCAGCTTGCCGGCCACCAGCAGGGCCGCAGCGGGCAGCCGCACACCTTCAGCGGCTGGGCCTGCCAGTTTGATGAACTCTTCAGAGGCCACGCCATGCGCGTGGTACAGCGGCAGTGTCATGCCCAACTGCCTGTAACCCTTGGTGGCAATCGCCGGGCCTTGACCCAGACCAAAAATGAACACAGCCTGCACGCCAGCGGTGTTGCGGATTTTGGTGAGCTGCGGGCTCATGTCGGTGTCTTTGGGACCATAGGTCTCGTTGGCCACCAGCGTGATGCCGTATTTGGCGGCCACGCCTTCGGTTTCCTTCTTGCCAGACTGGCCAAAACCACTGGTCTCGGAGAATAGAGCAACCTTGGTCAAACCCCGTTTTTTCATGTCCTCAAATACTTTTTCGGCAGCCATGCGGTCGGTGTGCGGGGTCTTGAATACCCATTTCTTGACGGGTTCCACAATCACCACGGCACCAGCCAGCGAGATAAAGGGCAGACCGGCCTTTTCGACCAGCGGCACCATTGACATGGTGGATCCGGTGGTGGTGCCGCCGACAATCATGTCGACCTTGTCGTCGTCAATCAGGCGCTTGGCAAAGCCGTTGGCCTTGCTGGCATCGCTGCCATCGTCGTAGTGCACCAGCTCGAGCTGACGACCGATGACACCGCCCTTTTTATTGATGTCTTCGACAAACATTTGCAGGGTTTTCAGCTCGGGATCACCCAAGAAGGCAGCCGGGCCAGTGACCGACAGGATCGAGCCAATTTTGATGGGGTCAGCCGCCATGGCGGCCAGGGTGCTGAGGGTCAGCGCAGTACCAAGCGCCAGTCTCTTGAGGGTAAATTTCATGGGTTTGTCTCCGTTCAGGTTAAAAAAATCAGCTTCGCTCTATCACCAGGGCAATCCCTTGCCCAACACCGATGCACATCGTGCAAAGCGCATAACGCCCGCGCCGACGTACCAGTTCATACAGGGCGGTGGTCACCAGACGCGCACCGCTCATGCCCAAAGGATGCCCGATGGCAATCGCGCCGCCATTGGGGTTGACCCGGGCGTCGTCATCGGCCAGACCCAGGTCGCGCAGCACCGCCAGGCCTTGCGCGGCAAAGGCCTCGTTGAGCTCTATCACATCCATCTGGTCCAGTCTCAGGCCCGCTTTGGCCAGCACCTTGCGCACCGCCGGGGCCGGGCCAAAACCCATGATGCGCGGGGCCACCCCGGCTGCCGCCATGGCCACCAGGCGGGCGCGTGGCGTCAGGCCATTGGCTTGGGCGCTGGCGGCGCTGGCAATCAGCAGGGCGCAGGCACCGTCGTTGACCCCCGAGGCATTGCCTGCGGTGACCGACAGCCCGGGGCCGTTGATGCCCTGGAGTTTGGCCAGCATCTCCAATGTGGTCTCGGGGCGCGGGTGCTCGTCGGTATCGACCACCGTGGGTTCGCCCTTTTTGTTGGGGATCAGCACCGCAATCAACTCGTCCTTAAAGCGACCGGCAGCGTGGGCGGCGGCCCAGCGCTGTTGCGAGCGCAGCGCAAAGGCGTCCTGATCAGTACGCGAGATGCCGAAGTCGGCCGCCACGTTGTCGGCGGTTTGCGGCATCGAATGCGTATCAAAATGCTTTTTCATGGCCGGGTTGACAAAGCGCCAGCCAATGGTGGTGTCAAAAATGGCCGCGTTGCGTGAAAACGCGCTGTCGGCCTTGCCCATGACAAACGGCGCGCGCGACATGCTCTCCACCCCACCGGCAATCATCAGCTCGGTCTCACCGGATTTGATGGCGCGTGCCGCCATGCCGACGCAGTCCAGCGACGAGCCACACAGCCGGTTCACCGTGGTGGCGGGCACCTCCACCGGCAGTCCGGCCAGCAGGCCGGCCATGCGCGCCACATTGCGGTTGTCTTCACCGGCCTGGTTGGCACAACCGTAAATGATGTCGTCCACACTGGCCCAGTTGACCTGCGGGTTGCGCGCCATCAGCGCTTTGATGGGAATGGCCGCCAGGTCGTCGGCGCGCACACTGCTCAAGGCACCGCCGTAGCGGCCAATCGGGGTGCGAACCGCGTCACAGATAAAAGCGTCAGTCATACGTGATGTGAACACTGAAGTCCTGTTGTTACAAAAATAATAGTGGTCAGCGCTTACCCTATAAGGGCTAGAGCCTCATTATCCAATAAGACAGTGGCCTCAGACCAGCGGCGGACGCTCGTCAATGACGCGCTTGGCCTTACCCGTGAGGGTGCGGGGGATCGAGTCAAACGCCATCACGTTGACGTGCGTTGACACGCCCACATTGGTCTTGATGTGGTGCTGCAGCTCTTTGGCAATGGCATCCATTTCTGAGCGCGTGAGCTTGCCCGAGAGATCACGCTGTACCTCGCAGCGCACCTCGACATCGTCAAGATGGCCCGTGCGCGACAGCAGCACCTGGTAGTTGCCCGACAGGCGCTTGTCGCGCAAGATCTGCTCTTCAATTTGCGTTGGAAACAAGTTGACACCGCGCACGATCAGCATATCGTCAGTGCGGCCAGTGATCTTGCCCATGCGCCGAAACGCGCGTGAGGTCGGTGGCAGCAGGCGTGTCAAATCACGCGTGCGGTAGCGCACCACCGGAAAGGCCTCTTTGGTGAGTGAGGTAAACACCAGTTCGCCGTCCGACCCATCGGGCAGCACCGCGCCGGTTTCCGGGTCGATGATTTCAGGGTAAAAATGGTCTTCCCAGATCACCGGGCCGTCTTTGGACTCAATGCATTCGCTGGCCACGCCGGGGCCCATCACTTCGGTCAGTCCGTAAATGTCGATGGCATCGATGCCCAGCTTGGCCTCGATCTCGCGGCGCATGCCTTCGCCCCAGGGCTCGGCGCCAAAAATGCCCACCTTGAGAGAAATCTGCTCCGGTGCGATGCCCAGGCGCTCGAACTCTTCGGCAATCACCAGCGAGTAGCTTGGTGTGACCATGATGATCTGCGGCTCGAAATCGACAATCTGCTGCACCTGTTTCTCGGTTTGCCCGCCCGACATTGGCACCACGGTGCAGCCCAGACGCTCGGCACCGTAGTGCGCACCCAGGCCACCGGTGAACATGCCATAACCGTAGGCCACATGCACCATGTCGCCCGCACGCCCACCCGCCGCACGGATGGAGCGCGCCACCAGATGGGCCCAGTTGTCGATGTCCTTGAGCGTATAACCCACCACGATTGACTTGCCGGTGGTACCCGATGACGCATGCACCCGCGCCACCTGCTGGCGCGGCACCGCAAACAGACCAAACGGGTAGTTGTCGCGCAGGTCGGTCTTGGTGGTGTACGGAAACCGGGCCAGGTCGGCCAGTGTTTTCAGGTCACTGGGGTGCACGCCCTGGGCATCACACTTTTTTTTGAAACTTGCCACGTTGTTGTAGCTGTGCGCCAGTGTCCACTGCAGGCGCTGCAGTTGCAAGGCCGAGATCTCGTCGCGGCTGGCGGTCTCAATGGCTTCGAGCTCACCCGGCTGGGGTTGTTTGGCAGTCATGCTTGTCCTCTCGTCTTGGAATGCGTGAATGGGGATGTGATTTTGCCCTCAGGCATGGGCGTCGGCCTGTTGCAGCCCGGCGATCACCTCGCCCTTGATGCGGTAGCTCTTGCCGCGAAACAGCGCCACGGTTTTGCCACTGCGGGTGCGCAGCGTGATGTCATAGACACCGGTGCGCCCCGACAGCGAACGCTCCACCGCCTCGGCTTCCAGCACATCGCCCTCGCGCGCCGGTGCCAGAAAGTCGATGTGGCAAGCCGAGGCCACGGTGTTCTGGTTGTAGCTGTTGCAGGCAAAGGCAAAAGCACTGTCGGCCAGGGTGAACATGAAGCCGCCATGACAAATGTGGTGGCCATTGACCATGTCGCTGCGCACCGGCATGGCGATCAGCGCATAACCGGGTTTGACGCTGAGGATTTGCATGCCCAGGCCCTGGGTGGCGCGGTCGCGCGACCACATGGCCTGGGTGACGGCATCGGCCAGCGCCTGCGGGTCGGTCGGCGGGTCGGTCAAGGGGTTGCTCATATCAAAGCCTTCTTGGCAAAAACCTGGTGCTGAATCAGTGGTGAGGTGCGGTAGCGGTCTTGGCCATAGGTTTGCGCCAGGTGGCTCAGCACGGTGCTGACTTTTCCAAGCCCGATGGCATCGGCCCAGGCCAGCGGGCCGCAGGGGTAATTCACCCCCAGGCGCATGGCGGTGTCGACAGCGGCAGCGTCGCACACGCCCTGGTTGACGGCATCGGCGGCTTCGTTGGCCAACATCGCCACGCTGCGCATGACGATCAGGCCGGGGATGTCTTGCAGCCTGGACACCGCAAACCCGGCGACTTGCAACAGGCCGATCACCGCG
>JAIFMA010000167.1 GCA_020048795.1 Rhodoferax sp. | reverse complement strand
GCACTCGACCGTGTCAAACAACACGTTGTCGCGAAACAGGTCGGCATGCACCGGGCCACGTGGCAGCGTAGTAAAACTGCTTTGCGCCGCCAAGTGGTTCTGAAAAGCCAGTTCCGTCCGAATCAGGCTGGCCTGGCTGGCATCCAGATACGGCAAAACCATGGGCACCGTGTCGTTCCACCAGGGCAAGGCACGCAAATTGGCCTGGCTGAGCTCAAAGTCGCTGGCAGCCAGGTGCATGTGTGCCAGCGTGGCACCCACTTGTTCACAGTGCCTGGTTGAGGGTCTGAGCTGGCTGGCTCCGCGCAGCTTGTTCACCACCGCCGCCGGCTTGCCCTGGACATCAAAAACCAGGTGCCCCTGGGCATCTGCCTGTGGCTCGGGCACCGGAAGGCCGCGCTGCGCCAGATGTTTCATCAGCCGCAGATAAAACGGCAACTGGGTGGCTGTCAGGCGCTCAAACAAGGTCAGCACATACTCGCAAGTGTGGCCATGGCGCACTGTGCTGACAAAGTAGTTGGTATTTTCGATGCCGCTGGCGCAGCCCTGCAGCGAAGCGAGTTCGCCCAGATTGAGGGCGTGCAAAAGTTGACGTGCCTCCTGGGGCGAGACCTCGGTGTAAACCGCCACGGTTCAGAATCCCAGGACTTTCCAACTGCGCTCACCACTGCCAGGGGCCACCTGGTAGGCCGGCATGCCGCCCTTGGGCTTGACATCGATGCTTTTGGTTTCGCCGCCTACACGAAGCTCGTCAATGACCGAGCCCGCGTCTTCCAGGTGGATGCGCTCAATGCGCTGCTCCCGGTTGGCCGGGTCTGAGACCACCGCCTGCGGTGTTTGCGGGCTTGTGCTGGCGGCACTGCCAGACGCTGCCGTTTGGGCGCTGGCAGCGCTACCAAGCAACAGCCAAAAGGTGAATGACAGGGTCAAAAGACGGGCGGAAAGTGGAATGGGTTGCATGGCCTGATTGTAGAGAAAGCTGGGCACAGGCAAAATGCCGCCATGACTACTGCCACACCGCCCACCTTGTTGCTCGTCGATGGCTCCAGCTATCTGTACCGCGCCTTTCACGCCATGCCGGATTTGCGTGCCGTGCCGGGTGACCCGGGCAGCGCACCCACCGGCGCGATTCGCGGCATGATCAACATGCTGCAAAGCCTGCGCAAAGAGGTACCCGCGGCATTTGCTGCCTGTGTTTTTGATGCCAAGGGCCCCACCTTCCGGGATGATTTGTACCCGGCCTACAAAGCCAACCGATCACCCATGCCAGACGACCTGCGGGCCCAGATCGAGCCGATTCATGAGGTGGTGCGCCTGATGGGCTGGAAAGTGCTGGCGGTGCCGGGTGTCGAGGCCGACGACGTGATTGGCACACTGGCCCATGCTGCGGCCAATCAGGGTATGGACGTGATCGTCAGCAGCGGCGACAAGGACCTGGCGCAACTGGTGAACGACCGCATCACCATCATCGACACCATGAACGGCCGGCGCCGCGACGTGGCCGGTGTCACTGCCGAATTTGGTGTGCCACCACACCTGATGCGCGACTACCAGACGCTGGTGGGTGACAGCGTCGACAACGTGCCCGGCGTGCCCAAGGTCGGGCCCAAGACGGCTGCCAAATGGCTTAACGAGTTTGGCTCGCTCGATGCCATCGTGGCCCAGGCCGACAGCGTCAAGGGCGCCGTCGGCGAGAGCCTGCGCCAGTCACTCGACTGGCTGCCGCTCGGCCGCCAGTTGGTCACGATCAAGACCGACTGTGATCTGGCCGGCTCGGTGCCCGATTTTCCAGCTATGACATCAATAGCTATCGGCGCAATGGATACGGGCGCTTTGGCTGTTTTTTATCTAAAGTACGGGTTCAAGGGCTTGCTGCGGGCACTGGACCAACCGGCCGCCAACCCCGCTGACATGGATGGCACCATACCTTCAAGTGCCAGCCTCAGTCGGGAGCGCGACCTGTTCGACCAGCCCGAACCAAGCCATGCAGCCGCGCAGGCAACGGCCACCGTCTTGCGCAGCGTTGTCAGCAGCGTCAGTTACGAGACGCTGCAGGATTGGCCGGCCATGGATCGCTGGCTGGCCAAAATACAGGCCGCCGAGTTGGTTGCGCTCGACACCGAAACCACCTCGCTTGACGAAATGCGCGCCCGGATTGTCGGCATCAGCCTGAGTGTGGTGCCGGGTGAAGCGGCCTACATCCCATTGACGCACGCCTACCCGGGTGCACCGGCTCAGTTGCCCCTCACCGAGGTGTTGGCCAAACTCAAACCCTGGCTGGAAGATGCCGGTCGCCTCAAGCTCGGCCAGCACGTCAAATATGACCGCCATGTGTTTGCCAACCATGGTATTGAGGTGCAGGGCTACGCGCACGACACCCTGCTGCAAAGTTATGTGCTTGAAGTGCACAAGCCACACGGCCTGGCCAGTCTGGCCGAGCGGCACCTGGGGCGCAAAGGTATCAGCTTTGAAGACCTGTGTGGCAAGGGGGCGAGCCAGATTTGTTTTGACCAGGTGGATGTGGCGCGGGCCGCCGAGTATTCCTGTGAAGACTCGGACATGACACTGGACGTCCACACCGTACTCTGGCCGCAATTGCAGGCCGATGCCAAACTGCGTTTCATCTACGAGCTGGAAATTGCCAGCAGCGAGGCCCTGTACCGCATTGAGCGCAATGGCGTACTGATCGACGCACCCACCCTGGCGACCCAAAGCCATGCCTTGGGTCAACGCATTTTGCAGCTTGAGAAAGAAGCCCATGAGCTGGCCGGGCAACCCTTCAACCTGAGCAGCCCCAAGCAGATTGGTGAAATATTCTTCACACAACTTGGCCTGCCGGTCGTCAAGAAGACGCCGACCGGCACACCCAGTACAGACGAGGAAGTATTGGAGAAACTGGCCGAGGATTACCCGTTGCCGGCCAAAATCCTGGAACACCGGGGCCTGGCCAAACTCAAGGGCACCTATACCGACAAACTGGCGCAACTGGCCCTGCCATCGACCGGCCGGGTGCACACCCATTACGCCCAGGCTGTGGCGGTGACCGGCAGGCTGTCCAGCAATGACCCCAATTTGCAGAACATTCCGGTGCGCACGCCTGAGGGGCGACGGGTGCGCGAAGCTTTTGTCGCGCCAGCGGGCAGCCTGATTGCCAGTGCCGATTACAGTCAGATCGAACTGCGCATCATGGCGCACATCAGCGCAGACGCGGCGCTGCTGCTGGCATTTCATGATGGCATGGATGTGCACCGTGCCACCGCGGCCGAGATTTTTGGTATCCATACCACCCAGGTCACCAGCGAGCAGCGACGTTATGCCAAGGTCATCAATTTCGGGTTGATTTATGGCATGAGCGCCTATGGTTTGGCCAAGGCACTTGGCATCGACAACACGGCCGCCAAAAATTACATTGCGCGTTATTTTGAACGCTACCCGGGTGTGAAAAATTACATGGATCACACCCGCCAACTGGCCAAACGCCAGGGCTATGTGGAAACCGTATTTGGCAGGCGGCTGTATCTGCCCGAGATCAACTCGCCCAACGGTCCGCGCCGTGCCGGCTCCGAGCGGGCTGCCATCAACGCGCCCATGCAGGGCACGGCGGCGGATCTGATCAAGCTCAGCATGGTCAAGGTCCAGCAGGTGATGGATGCGCAACACCTGAAGACCAAAATGATCATGCAGGTGCATGACGAACTGGTGTTTGAAGTACCGGTTTCAGAGGTGGATTGGGTCATGCATGAGGTGCCGCGTCTGATGGCTGGCGTGGCCCATCTCAAGGTGCCATTGCTGGCCGAGGTGGGTATTGGCGCCAATTGGGACAAGGCGCATTGATGCGGCACGACCATGATCTGGCGATGCGCCGGCCATGAATCATGACGTTAAGTAAACTGGCCGCTGGTTGCGGGTCCTTGTTTTTTGGAGGAATCATCGGTGGAGAATATGGCAGTTTTGGCCGTTTCGGGCTGCATCATCAGTGCCGTTGCGGTATTCATCTTCATGCAGTTTCGGCGTTACGACGAGCAGCAGGAGAGCGGCAAGAAGATACTCCAGGTCAGCACCGAGTTTGAGTCCACCAAGGCCAAATTGCTGGGTTACACCAAATTTGGCGACTATCTGGTGTTGGCCAAACAGCATCTGCTGGAGCAGGTCAAACCGCTGGCCGTTACGGTGATTCGCGATTATGTGCACCTGGAACATTTTCAGAAGGACAAGCACAAGCTCAAATCCGATGTTCTGGTGATTGGCAAATACATGGTCGAGTATGGCTTTGCCATTTATCTCAAATCCGATAACGTCGACATTGTGCAGGAGGGCCCGGGCATCTGCATCAAGTGCGGACAGCCAGTCCAAACCGTGCCGCCTTCCATCAAGTCAGCGTCGCATGAAGTGTCGGTGCCGGGTGTGCTGGCCGATGATCGGGCCACATTTTCCGAGGTACATCAGAAATTTGCCGATCTGGCGCAGCGTTATGGCCTGGCCATAGCCCGCGAGGACACGCTGCGTGCCCTTTGCAAAACCAAACTGGTCGATTGTCTGCGTGACTATTTGGCCAAACAGCCAGGTGTCAGGCAGGTGCCAACGATTGTGGTGGTTCCAGCAAGCCGCGCAGGCGCTGAATAAACTCTGCCGCGTGCAGCCCATCCACCACCCGGTGGTCAAACGACGACGACAAATTCATCATCTTGCGCACCACCACAGCCCCGCCTTTGAACACTGGGCGCTCGACGATGCGGTTGGTGCCCACAATGGCCACTTCGGGGTGGTTGATCACCGGTGTGCTGACAATGCCGCCCAAGGCGCCCAGGCTGGTCAGGGTGATGGTCGAGCCGCCCAGCTCGTCGCGGGTGGCTTTACCGCTGCGCGCCGCTTCGGCCAGCCGCTGCACCTCGGCGGCACAGGCCCACAGGTCCAGTGTTTCGGCATGGCGAATCACCGGCACCATCAGGCCGCCGTGGGTTTGCGTGGCCAGCCCGACATGCAGGGCGGCAAAACGTGTCAGCAGGCCGGCATCGTCGTCATAACGGGCATTCACCTCGGGGTGTTCGCGCACCGCAAGCACCATGGCGCGGATCAGCAAGGGCAGCAGCGTCAGGCGGCCCCGGGTCTGACCATGCTGGGCGTTCAGGGTGGTGCGCAGCGCTTCGAGTTCGGTGACATCGATTTCCTCCACGTAGGTGAAGT
>JAIFMA010000131.1 GCA_020048795.1 Rhodoferax sp. | reverse complement strand
GGGTTTGCCCGCGAATCACCGCTACCTGGCGCGACAGGATGGCGGTGGGTACAAACTTCAGGCTGATCTGGCGCATCTGCTCGCCAAAGCCAGGCATTTCCTTGTGCGCCACGGCCAGGGTGGCCTCGGGTGTCACATCGCGCAGCGCCGGGCCAGTGCCGCCCGTGGTCAGCACCAGCGCACAGCCCGCGTCCACCAGTTCGATCAGGGTGGTGCTGATGCTGGCCTGCTCATCGGGGATCAGTCGTGGTTCAAACAGCAGGGGGTTTTTCAGGGCACGGCTTAGCCAGTCTTGCAGCGCGGGCAAGCCCTTGTCAACATACACCCCGCTGGCAGCGCGGTCACTGATGGACACGATGCCGATCTTGAGGGCATCAAAAGGGTTGGCAGGGCTCATGAGGCCTCCCGGGCAGCGTTGAAGGTGGGGGCAGTTGTGTCGTTGTCAGGGATGGCCGTCAGGGCTTCGCGCACGAGCTGATAGATCTCGCGGTAAGCGCGGCCATGGCGCACGGCAGCACCTGGCTTTTCCGGCACGGCATCTTTACGCGCCTGGCGAATCAGCGCGCGCAGTTGCTGGATGTCGGTGCGCGGTTGGCGCTTAATCCACTGGGCGGTGGCATCTTCGTCGGCCAGCAGACGGTCGCGCCACTGTTCACTTTGATCCAGCACATCAGGCTCCAGCAGGCGCATCAGCTTGCCAATGAACTGCATCTGGCGGCGCTTGCCCTCGAAGTTGGTGATGCGTTTGGCATCAACAAGCGCGTCCTTGAACTTGTCGGATAAAGCCAGGCGCGCCAGCAGGTCGGCACGCAGATCTAGCAGATCAGTGCCGAGCTTTTGCAGTTCGGTGCTTTCGCGTTTGAGGTCGGTGCGGCTTTGCTCGGTAGTGCCTTTGAGCTCGGCTTTGAGCTCGATGTCGCGCTCGCTGCCCTCGGCGACGAACTCACCGCGAACAAAATAGCCTTTTTTGAGTTTTCGTGACATAGCCAAGTATCATAGCCGCCGCTATGAAAAAACCCAACACGCCCAAGAACGCAGAGCGCAAGAGTGCGCCATCCACCGCTCAATCCTTCGCTGGCGCAGCGGCGCAGGCTGACAAAGGGTTTGCCTATAGCCGGGCCTTTTTTGAAGACCTGGTGGACAGCGCCCTGCAGCACGCTAAAAAGCTGGGGGCCACCGATGCTGCTGCGCATGCCTCTGAGGGTTGCGGCCTGAGTGTGTCGGTACGCAAGGGCGAGCTTGAAAACGTCGAGCGCAACCGCGACAAGTCGTTGGGCATCACGGTGCACTTGGGCCAGCGCCGCGGCAATGCCAGCACCTCTGACTTCTCGCAACAAGCCATTGAGCAAACCGCCCAGGCGGCGTTTGATATTGCCCGTTTTACCGCCGAAGACCCGTTTGCGGCCTTGCCCGATGAGGCCGACATTGCCCAGTCGCATGAGCAGCGCACTGATCTGGAGCTGTTTTTTCCCTGGATCGTTTCCAGCGAAGAAGCGGCGCAGTTGGCCATCGTCACCGAGGCGGCCGCACTCAGGGTGGATAAACGCATTACCAACAGCGAAGGAGCCGGTGTATCGGCCCAGCAGTCGCACTTTTTCAGCGCCCACACGCACGGGTTTCGGGGCGGGTATGCCAGTTCGCGCCATTCGGTGTCGGTGTCGCCCATTGCCGGCAAGGGCGACGACATGCAGCGCGATGCCTGGTACAGCTCGCAGCGTGATGCCACAGAGCTGGCTGCGCCTGAGGCGATTGGCCGGTATGCGGCCGAGCGCGCCCTGAGCCGCCTGAATGGCCGCAAGATTGCCACTACTGAATGCCCGGTGCTGTTTGAGTCGCCTCTGGCTGCGGGCCTGCTGGGCAGCTTTGTACAGGCCATCAGCGGCGGTGCCCTGTACCGTAAAAGCACATTTTTGATGAACAGCCTGGGCAAGCCGGTGTTGCCCAAACACATTGACATCATGGAAGACCCTTTTGTCAAGCGCGGCAAGGGCAGCTCACCCTTTGACGACGAAGGTGTTCGCGTGCAGGCGCGCAGTGTGGTCGAGGCGGGCAGGGTGCAGGGTTACTTTCTGGGCAGCTACTCGGCCCGCAAACTCGGGCTCAAGACCACTGGCAACGCAGGTGGTTCACACAACCTGATCCTGACCTCACGCCTGACGCGTGCTGGCGATGATCTCGATGCCATGCTGCAGCGGCTGGGCACCGGCCTGTTTGTGACCGAGCTGATGGGCAGTGGCGTGAATTACGTGACGGGTGATTATTCGCGCGGTGCCAGTGGCTTCTGGGTGGAAAACGGGCGCATCACCTACCCGGTGCATGAAATCACCATCGCGGGTAACATGAAAGCCATGCTGAAGGGCATCGTGGCAGTCGGTGCCGACAGCTACAACTACGGGGCCAAGACAGTCGGTTCGATCCTGATCAAACGCATGAAGGTGGCCGGGACCTGATCTGGCTTGAATCCTGATCACGCACGCACTTCAGCATCTTGTTGACAACGCAAAAGGAATCATCATGCAACTTCGCCGCCACTTGTTGAAGACGCTGGCAGGCGCTGGACTGTTGGGTCCGGCTGGCATTTCGGGTTTGGTGAGTAATGCGCTGGCCATGGGCAAGGTGCCGGTTGCGCCCGGCCTGCACAGGCTGCGCGGTGAGGTGATGGTCAATGCCAAGCCGGCGCGGCTGGGCCAACTCATCGGTCCGGGTGATACGGTGGTGACCGGGCCGGGTAGCGAGGCGATTTATGTCATTGGGCAGGACGCTTATCTGCAACGGGATGCCTCCACCGTCATTTTTGGGTCGGATGCAGCGAAGAGCCTGTTTCGTGTCGTGACGGGCAAGATTTTGTCGGTCTTTGGCAAAACCCATGAGCGGCGCGACATTGCGGTGTCCACTGGCACGATCGGCATTCGTGGCACTGGCTGCTATATTGAGGACGAAGGTCATGCTGCCAGTGCACGAAGCTACTTTTGTCTGTGCTACGGAAGCGCTGATTTGACCCCCGCTGCCGCGCCCCAAGAGTACCAAAGTTACAGCACCACCCACCATGACAAGCCGATGTACATCTTTAACGACACGAAGATGGCCAGAATGATCGTACCTGCCGGTGTCGTCAATCACACGGACGACGAACTCACCCTGCTGGAGGGCCTGGTCGGGCGCTGGCCGCCGTTTTATGGGCAGGTCGGAGGTTCCAGGTATTGAGACTTGCGGGGGGGCGCTCGCAAGGCTGTTCGCTGGCGCTGACTTCAATGGCCCAGGATTTTCGACAAAAAGTCTTTGCTGCGTTCGCTTTGCGGGTTGTTGAAGAAATCGTGCGGGTTATTTTGCTCGACGATCTGGCCCTGGTCCATGAAGATGACTCGGTCAGCCACCGCCTTGGCAAAGCCCATTTCGTGGGTGACGCACAACATGGTGATACCTTCGCTGGCCATGGCGATCATCACGTCAAGCACTTCCTTGATCATTTCGGGGTCGAGCGCGCTGGTGGGTTCATCAAACAGCATGATCTTGGGCTTCAGACACAGCGCGCGGGCAATCGCCACCCGCTGTTGCTGGCCACCCGACAGTTGCAGCGGGTATTTGCCGGCCTGTTCGGCAATGCGTACCCGCTTGAGCTGAATCATGGCCTTTTCTTCGGCCTCTTTCTTGGGCATCTTGCCGACCCACATGGGTGACAGGGTCAGGTTTTCCAGCACCGTCAGGTGCGGGAACAGGTTGAACTGCTGGAACACCATGCCGACTTCCTTGCGCACCTGGTCAATTGCCTTGACATCGTCGGTGAGTTCGACCCCGTCAACAATCAAATGGCCTTGCTGGTGTTCCTCAAGCCGGTTGATGCAGCGGATCAGGGTCGATTTGCCAGAGCCAGATGGCCCGCAAATCACGATGCGCTCGCCTTTGGCCACGGACAGGTCAATGTCACGCAGCACATGGAAGTTGTTGCCGTACCATTTGTTGACCTTGTCAAAAATGATAATGGGCGCGGGGGTCTTGGTGTCAGTCATGATGCTTGTTCTGGGTAAATGACTTGAATTAGCGAAGCTTGCTCTTGTTGACCTGCTTTTCAACCCAGTGGCTGTAGCGCGACATGGAAAAGCAGAAAACAAAGTAGATCAGGGCAATGAAGAAGTAGCCTTCCATGATGTAGGGCCGCCAGTTGGCATCCGAGTTGACACCCAGCTTGAGGGCGCCAGTCAGCTCGTACAGGCTGACGATGGTCACCAGTGAGGTGTCCTTGAAGGTCGAAATGAAGTTGTTCATGATGCCCGGAACCACCATCGCCAGGGCTTGTGGCAGCACGATCTTGCGCTGGGTTTGCCAGTAAGACAGGCCCAGCGTGGCAGCCGCTTCGACCTGACCTTTGGGGATGGCTTGAAGGCCGCCGCGGATCACCTCGGCCATATAAGCGGCGGCAAACAAGGTGATGCCAACCAGCACCCGCAGCAACACGTCAATCTGCAGGCCCTGCGGCATGAACAATGGAAACATGAATGAGGCCATGAACAGCACCGAGATCAACGGCACACCGCGGATCAATTCGACGTAAATGGTGCAAAAGCTGCGAATGGCCGGCAATTTGGAGCGCCGCCCCAGTGCCACTACCAGCGCTATCGGGAAACACAGCACCAGCGAGACCGAAGCCAGCAAAATGGTCAGCGGCAGGCCACCCCAGCGGTCGGTATCGACCTGCGTCAAGCCCATCAGCTTGCCATACATCAGCGTAAAGAACACCGCCAGCACCGCCAGCCAAAGCAGCGGTAGCCAGGCTTTCCAGAACGTGCGGATGCAACTCACCACCAGCAGGCCGGTCAGCAGCAAGGTGGCAATCAGCGGGCGCCACTGCTCTTCATAGGGGTAGCGGCCAAAGATGATGATGCGGTATTTTTCGGCAATCACGCCCCAGCACGCACCAACGCCATCGGCGTGACAGGCTTCGTAGTGGGGTGCCCAACTGGCGTTGATCAGCGCCCAGTTGAGGATTTGCGGTACCAGCCACAGCAGTACGCCCCCAATGATCAGCGTGGACAGGGTAGTTTTCCAGTCGGCCAGCAGATTGGATTTGACCCAGGCGATCGGGCCCTCGGTATTGACCGGGGCGGCGCGGGCGGGAATAGGTTGAAAAGTGCTTGAATTCATGGTGTTCGCCTGTCTTTCAACGCTCTTTGATGGCGGCACGGCTGTTGTACCAACCCATCAGCAGGGAGGTGCCCAGCGAAGTCGTCAGGTAAACCAGCATCACCAGCGAAATGCACTCCACCGCGCGACCGGTCTGGTTCAGCGCAGTATTGGCGATTGACACCACATCGGGATAAATGGCGGGATGATCACACGCAGGGCTTGCGGCAGCATCACCAGGCGCATTTCCTGTTGTTGTGACAGGCCCAGCGCCGATGCGGCCTCGCCTTGACCGCGTGGCACTGAGGCAATGCCACCGCGCACCACTTCGGCAATAAAGGACGCGGTGTAGAGCGTCAGGCCGATCAACACAGCTAGAAATTCAGGGGTCAGGGCACCACCGTTCTCAATGGAAAATTCGCCTTTGATCGGGTGATTGAGTTCGGTGGGGGCACCACCCAGCACCCAACCGGCCAGACTACAGACAAGCAGAATCAACACCGGCACCCAGAATAGACTGCGCAACTGGCCCGTCGCCTCAAACTGGGTTTTGGCCCATCGGCGGTACAACCAGATCAGCACAACACCCGCAAGCAGACCGACTGCAGCCCACAACTGGCCCATGGCCCAGACCGGAATTGGGTAATTCAGCCCGCCCTTACTGAGGAAAATGGAGCCAATCGACCACGCGTCAGTCGCCGGGGGGAGTACCTCGGTCAGGATCACGTACCACATCAGTAATTGCAGCAGTACTGGAATATTGCGGAAAAACTCCACATACGACAGGCATAGGCCGCGCACCAGTGCGTTTCTTGAAAAGCGACCCACACCCAGTAGGGTACCCAAGAGCGTGGACAGCACAATACCCAGGATTGCGACTCGCAGCGTGTTGGTGACGCCCACCAGAAACGCCTGCCAGTAGGGCTGCTCTGAATCAAAGGGGTAAAGGCTCTCACCGATGTCAAAACCGGCGGCTTGCTTTAAGAAGTCAAAGCCGCTCTGGATGCCGCGCACACGCATGTTGTCCAAGGTGTTGTGGGCCAGAAACCAGGCCACGCCGACAATGGCGACGATAGCGACCAACTGGTAAATCAGGCCTCTGAAGGCCTGACTGCGCCAGGACCAGTTATTTTTTTTAGGAGGAGTGTCTGAATTCATTGTGCTGGGTGCCGGTGAGCACCTGAATGAGAAACAGGAAATGCATCGGTTGAGAATGCCAAAAAAAGCGC